>CAIKZJ010000021.1 GCA_903831845.1 uncultured Ignavibacteriota bacterium | reverse complement strand
TCTTTTGTCTTTCGGATTGGCGGAAAGGCAGGTTTTGCATCTGCAGCCGATTATCGGCACGCCCTGCGATGTTCCGCTTCCGAGTACGGTAATTTTCATCTGCTGTTTATAAAAGTGTGTTCTGGCTTTCCTTGTCGATTACCTCGCGTATGTTCGGTTTCAGATAAACGTTGTCCACGTTGAGTTCCGCGAGGCTCCTCGCTAGAAATGTTATTTTCTTCGAAGGCTCTATGTTTCTGTTCAGGAGAAAAAGCTTCTGTTCGCGGAGAAGGCAGAAGCCTCCCTTAAAAAGTCCTTTCTCAATCCTGACAGTATAACCGATGAGGTTGAAAACCTCCGTCAGTTCCTTAATAAGCAGTTCCTGCTTCTCGTCAATCTGTTTAACCTGCGATTTCTTAATTACTTTGCTCATTTGAGATACTCATGTTTTAAATCATCGTCTTCGTGCATGAAATACTTATATGAATACTCTTCTCTTAAAATCCTTTTTTCTTCCGCGAGTTTCCTCAGGCTTTTTTTCATCGGCTGAAAAACCGCGAGAATGATTATGCTGTAATATGACAGAAGTGCAATCCACGGGACGCCCTTGAGAAAACCTATCCTTGCTCCGAATATCCGCAAAAGGTCGTCGTGCACGGGCGGGTCCGTCAGATACAGAAGATAAAACTTTATATCGAGATACGATGTGTAAACTTCAACCGGCACGAACATGAAGAACATTATCATGCACATAAGGTACCACGGATTTTCCCTAAGGTTTATCCTGGCTTTTGAAACGAACATTATCGCGGAAAAAAGCACTACCGCGTAAGAACAAAGCACTACGAGAGAGGAATGCGAAAGCATCCTGAAAATCCAGTTCTCCTCGTCGGGCGGAATGCCCGTTCTGAAACTGAATTCATCGTAGTTCAGAAGGTCGTTTCCTATGAGTCCGCGTATGTTAATCGCCCCCAGCCAGACTACGCCCGCGACGACGAGCAGGGCCAGCCAGAATCTTGCGTTTTTCTTCAAGGTTTTTCAATAATTACCTAAAATTATTTAATTGTATCGATACATTCAATTTATTAAAAATTAAATCTTTTAAGCGCCCGTTTTGTTATATTTTTTGTAAGAAATTATGTATTTTCAGTAAAATTATAAACTTAGGAAACATTGATGGAACAAAAGATAAGAGCAATACTCTCGCAGATTCAGGAGCCTATTCTTAAAAAGGATTTCGCGTCACTTGGATTCATTTACGATATAATCATTAAAGGGGATTCGGTTAAAATCAGGCTCGGCATAACCGATACGGAATACAACGATTTTCCCGGTATAAGGAACAGGATAGCGACGAAAGTCGTCGAGGAAATAAAAGAAATTAAAAAGGTCGACGTGGATTTCATGCTCGGCATAGTAAACCACGAGAACAAGCAGAAGGATTCGGTGCTTCCGGGCGTGAAGAATACGATTGCGGTGGCATCAGGAAAAGGCGGCGTCGGAAAATCGACTGTTGCTGTCAACCTTGCGGCGGCTCTTTCTCTTGAAGGAGCGAAGGTCGGACTTATTGACGCGGATATCTACGGCCCGTCAATTCCCATAATGCTCGGCATAAATGAAAGACCGCGCGTTGTTAAGCACAACGGCGTGAATAAAATGGTGCCCATTGTCCAGTACGGAATAAAACTCATGTCGATAGGATTTCTTATAGAAGACAATTCCGCGGTCGTATGGCGCGGACCGATGGCTTCAAGCGCATTGAAACAGTTCATGAGCGAAGTGCTCTGGGAAGACCTCGATTTCCTTCTCTTCGACATGCCTCCGGGAACGGGCGACATACAGCTTACGTTAAGTCAGACTATTCCGCTTACGGGCTCTGTGGTCGTTACTACTCCGCAGGAAATTTCTCTCTCCGACGCGAGGAAGGGGCATAACATGTTTGTTAAGGTGAACGTGCCCAATCTCGGTTTCATCGAGAATATGAGTTACTATCTTACGCCGGAAGGGAAGAAGGAATTTATTTTCGGAGAAGGCGGCGGAAAGAAGATTGCGGATGAGTTCGGAGTCAAACTTCTCGGTGAAATTCCGATTGACACTGAAATCAGGGTGACGGGCGACAGCGGCAAGCCGATAATGTTCAGCAAGCCCGACTCCGCTTCGGGAAAGATTTTCAAAGGCATTGCAAAGAATCTCATACATGAAATAAACGAAAAGAATATTTCCCCGGCAAAGCCCTCGGGAATAGAACTGATAGTCTAAATTTGGATGTTTTTATAAAGTCATTCTGATTATAATTGAACCGTGACAGAATTGAATCTTGAAAATATCGATAAAGCGCTCGATAAGCTCCGCCCCTACCTGCAGGTAGACGGCGGAGACGTCGAAGCCGTAAGCATTTCCGACGATAACATTGTTTCCATTCGTCTTCTCGGAGCGTGCAATTCATGTCCGCTTAACCTTATGACATTGAGAGCGGGGATTGAAAGACAGCTGATGTCGGAATTTCCGGATATTGTAAGGGTGGAATCAGTCGCCTGATTTGTATTTTTCGTAAGCGTTTATCTTACCTATATCTTCAAACAAACTATCACCTGCGTCGTAACCCTTTATCGTCTTGCCGTGCGTTTTTTCAGCGTCGAGATAAACATCAATGATGTCGAGATATTTCACGGGATAACCGGCTTTGAAAATATCGTTTGAGATGATATGCACTCCGTTGAATGCATAGAAGTTGTCCTCCTGCGTTTCGCTTTTCACTCTTCCTTTTAATTTTCTGTCATCGTCAAGAACCAGATATCGCGATGTTCTCCTTTTCTGAACGAGAAGAGTCGCGAAGTTGCCTGACGAAATGTGATAATCGGTGATTTTCCTGAAATCGAAATCCGTATACACGTCGACGTTGACAGCGAGGAAAGAGCCGTTACCGCTGTCGAGATATTTTCCCGCATTCAGTATCCCTCCGCCTGTCCCTAAGATTACATCTTCCTTAACCACGTTTACGCTTATGCCGAAATCATTTTCCGAGAAATATTTTTCAACCTGTCCGGCGAAATGATGCGCGTTAACGGTTATGTCAGTAATCCCGTATTTTTTCAGTTTCTCAATCTGATACGATATCATCGTGCCGTTCCGGAACGGAACGAGCGCCTTCGGAATGCTGTCCGTCAGCGGTTTCAGGCGCGTGCCGAATCCCGCCGCAAGTATCATCGCTTTGTTTACCATATTTGAAATTATAAATGCGGTAAATGAAAAAACAGGTAATCTTTTAAGTATTAAGTCCTGAATTTCCTGTTGAGTTATATGACTCAAGCATCCTCATTCTCTGGTTCCCAAAGTTCTCTTGTAAGAGCGAACCTTAGGTTTGAGAACCACGCATAATGTTATCCGCGTGCCCAAAGAGGACTTTGGGCACGAGAAGAAAATATTTGATTTTTGATATTCTCCGGGGTTTCTTTCCCTCAAAATACATTTCATCTTAAAACCCTTTATTCTAAATTATTGTTTAAGATTATATATGCTGGCAATTAAGAACAAAGCGGCTTCAAAGAAGCCTGAAACAAAGGAATTTTACATTTCGGAGATTAACCGCCTGAAGAAAGAACTCAATGCTGTTCTTCTGGCGCATTTTTATCAGGAACCCGATATACAGGACATTGCAGACCACATCGGCGACAGTCTTCAGCTTGCGCAGGCGGCAGAGAAAACGAACGCCGACGTGATTGTTTTCGCGGGAGTGCATTTCATGGCGGAGACAGCGAAGATACTCAATCCTGACAAGCTCGTTCTTCTTCCTGACATGAACGCGGGCTGTTCGCTTGCCGAAGGATGTCCCGCGGACCTGCTTAAAAAATTCAAGGAAAAATATCCCGGTCATATTTTAATAAGTTATATAAACTGCTCCGCGGAGGTCAAAGCGATATCGGATATTATCTGCACCTCTTCAAACGCTGAAAAAATCATAAGGCAGATCCCGGAATCGCAGAAGATAATATTCGCTCCCGACAAGAACCTCGGAAGGTTCATCGCAAAAACAACAGGCAGGGACATGGTGCTGTGGCACGGGTCGTGCATAGTTCATGAAACTTTCAGTGAAAAGAAAATAATCGAACTTAAGCTCGAACATCCGGGCGCGAAACTGATTGCGCATCCCGAATGCGAGGAGAATATACTTAATAACGCCGACTTCATCGGCTCGACGAGCGCGCTTCTGAATTACGTCGCGGAAAACGCCGCGAAGGAATTCATCGTTGCCACAGAGCCGGGAATCCTTCACCAGATGCAGAAAAAAAGCCCGGACAAGGTATTCATACAGGCGCCGCCCGAGGCGAACTGCTCATGCAACGAATGCCCGTACATGAAGCTTAACACACTTGAAAAGCTTTATATGTGCATGAGGGATAAAACGCCGGAGATAATTCTTGACAGGCGGATTCAGGAAGACGCTCTGATACCTATCAAAAGAATGCTCGAGATGAGCAAAAAATAACCGGTCCTTTCGGACCGGTCATTAAAACTGTTCCATCGTGTAAGCCGGATTCTGTTGCCCCGTCAGGGCCGCAGCCATTTATCTTGACGCATCGTTGCCGGTGCGTTCTTTGCATCCTACCCCGGAAGCTTATGAAGCAAGCAGAACTTCAGCTTCCTATACTCGGACTTGCTCCGGATGAGGTTTGTCGATCTTAATGATTGCTCATTAAATGGTAGGCTCTTACCCTGCCTTTTCACCCTTATCCCTTTCGGGACGGTATACTTTCTGTGACACTTTCTGAAAGCGCCTCTTCGGAGACGCCTCCCCGGGATATTCTCCCGGCATCCCTGCTTCTATGGAGTCCGGACTTTCCTCACCGGGTTTACACCCAGGCGCGGCTGCCTGATGAAACAGTGTTATTATAAATTCGCAATTAAAGTCTCGTCAATCAGAATCCTGCCGCAGGACTGGCACGTGAACACGTTTTCCGCCATCCTTATCTCGATTTCCCTCTGCGGGGGAACGGAGTTATAGCATCCGCTGCAGTTGCCTTTTCTGACAATCGCAGTGGCTTCGCCCTTCATCGAGCCGTTGATTCTTTCGTACAGGCTCATGAGATTCTCGTCGAGGTTTTCGAGAATTGTTTTTCTTTTCTCTGTCAGGTCGACTTCTTCCTCCTCGAACTGCTTGTTAAGCGAGTTGAGGTGCGAAATGTCGTCCTTGAGCTCGTTCTTGAGCTCTTCGAAGTTTCTCGACATTTCCAGAATTCCTTTTACAAGATTTTCCTGATAACCTTTAAGTTCCTTTATGCGCGCTTCGTTCTTCTGGATCGATTCGAGCATCGCGTCTATCTGCTTAGTGATTTCGTCGTATTCCTTGTTGCTCTTGGCCTTATATTTCGATTCGTCGTATTTGCTCGTCTTTTCATCCAGTCCCTTGTTTTCCTTGAGCAGCGTCTTTTCTTCCGCTTCGAAATTTTTCAGCTTCGTCTTGTCCTCTTCGAGGTGTTTTTCAAGCACCGCGATTTTCTCTTTAAGGCTTTCAATCCTGAAAGGAAGGTCGCCCTTTTCTTCGTCGATTTCCGCGAGTTCCCTGTCAATCTTAGTAAGTTCGTAAAGGTTCGTTAGCGTCTTCGTAAAGTTCGGCTTGTTGGATTCTATTTCCGCCTCGAAGTATTCGTAGATTTTTGCGTCTTCATGCTCAATCCCCTGATTCTCTTCGTTAAGCTCCTCGTTTTCCGGTTTAATGTTATCGTTTGTTTCGTCCATTTTTATATTAATTTTATTTTATATTTTAATTTATCGGCTGAAATAACCGCTTCGATTTTATTTTCCCTGGCTTTCTTTTCATGCGCTTCCGTGATTTCGCCGGAGGTGATAAGAAACCTGCTGAATTTCTTTCCTGTAATGCCGCTGAATATCTCTACCTTTGCGTTGAGCTTCATCAGTATGTCCTTGACCGAATATTTTTTCTTCGTAACTATCCTGTAACCAGCGGGGTGTTTCGCCCTCTTTTTGAATTCATAGATCTCGTATGCCGGTTCCTCGTAAGGATGGCTGCCGAGAAGCGCGTCGATTACTTTCTCAAGTTCATTATCCCCGCATTCCATCTCGAGTCTTACTTCTTCCTCAAATGCAAGCTTTCCCTTTTTTCCGGAAAAAGGATTAGAACCCGCGCCCGGCCTGAATGTGCCGACGCCTTTCATCCTGAAAGAGCAGACTGTATAATCGCCTATCACGCCCGCGCCCGCGGCTGCCATGTCGAATGTAATTTTATCGACAAAATTCAGGGGCACGAAAGTAACAACCTTGTTTCTTTTTTCGTATCCGTGAAGCAGCGGTGTGATTGAGTCGATTTCTCTGTAAGCAAATATTTTTTCAATATTAATCATCAACGACTGTATATGAAAAAAGTGTATCTTTTGAGATACACTTTTCAGAAAACTTCTTTATTGTGGAAAATTATCTTGAAACCTGATGATTCTTTCGCATTCATATAAGTAAATATAATCATAGAATCGAACAGATTCAATGAAAAATAAGTCAGATTTTAAGTTTTTTGAACAGCATGTTAACGGGTTTGGCGTTCTGAAGTATATAAAAATGCACCGAGGGCACATTTTTATTCAGAAGCTCTTCAACCTGCCTGCTTGCCCATTCTACGCCGACTTCCATTATGTGCTTATCCTTGGCTTCCATCACTTCGTTGTAAAGGTCTTCGGGAATGTCGATGAAGAAATCCCTCGGAAGGCTTGTGAGATGTTTTTTCGAAGTAAGGATCTTAAGTCCCGGGATGATCGGTATTTTAATTCCGGCTTTCCTGCACTGCTCGACGAAGTTGAAGTAATATTCGTTTTTGTAGAACATCTGTGTCACGCTGTAATGCGCGCCGTTCTTTATCTTCGCCTTCAGCACTTCGAGGTCAGCCTTCATGTTCGGCGATTCGTAATGCTTCTCGGGATAACCGGCGACGCCGATGCAGAAATTCGTCGGGGTGGCGTCGAGCAGGTCCGATTCAAGGTAATGACCGTTGTTCATGTTGTTTATCTGTTCCACAAGCTCGTTCGCGTATTCGTTCGTTGTCTTGCCCGCGGGTGTCGGTTTCTTGTATCCCTTGTCGTCGCCCTGAACCGCCAGAACATTCTCTATTCCGAGGTAATTGAGTTCTATAAGAGCGTCTTCGGTTTCTTCTTTCGTGAAACCCCTGCAGAGTATGTGGGGCACGGTATCGATGTTGTACTTGTTCTTTATCGCTACGCTTAGTCCAATCGTTCCCGGCCTTTTCCTTTTCACCTTTTTCTTAATTCCGCCGTCGGGCGTTTCCTCGTACTGGACCTCGGCTGAATGCGAAGTGACGTCGATGAACGGCGGATGATGTTTCACCAGTTCGTCGACGAGTTCAAACAGTTCGGTTATGCTCCCGCCTCTTAACGGAGGAATTATCTCAAAGCTTATAAAAGGATTCTTTGCTTTTTCAAGATGCTCTGTGACTTTCAATTTGTTCTGTTTAGTTTAAAAAATCGGGATGCATGCTCGAGCCGCTCTTTGTGAGAAGTTCGCTCTTTCCCGTCGTTATGTTGAGTATTCCAACCTGATAGTTGTTGCCGTTCTCGGCGTCGTATAAAATCCTATCGTTGTCAATCCATGTGTAATTGGCCACGCTGCCGCCTTTAACGTCGTAGCTTTTCTTGTTGTTGCCTTCGGTATCCATTGTATACAGTTTAACCGTCGTGTTCGTGATCGAAAGAAAAGCGATTGTCTGGTCGTCGGGCGAAAATCTCGGCTTGTTGGCGCTTTCAACACCTTTCGAGAGAGCTTTTTCCTTGCCGTTGTCATAGATGTATATCGTGCCCTGAAGGTTGTTGTTGAAGCTCGACCAGATTATCTTATAGTTGTCGGATGAAATGTCAGGCATCAGTTCCGCGTTGTCGCTTGTGCTTATCTGGTAAAGATTGTTGTCCGTCGTGTCGTCGAGATCGATAAGCATTATGTCCTTGTTGCTCTTGTAAAAAGCGGAGAACACCATTTTCGAGCCGTCGACGGAAAACCTCTGCTGGTTCGAGTAATTAAGGTACGAGATCATGAACGGTTCGGGTTCGCCCGGCACCATTGCGTATATAGTAAGACCGCCTTCGTAATCAGAATTGAAAAATATCGTTTCGCCGTCTGAAGCGAACGAAGGATGCTCGCCGTTGAATACGTAATACGGGTCGGCGGGCGTGTCCGTGTTCGCGTCTGCGATGTAAAAGATCCTGCCGTCTTCCGTGTTAAAGACTATTCTTGAGCCGTCCGGCGACCATTTCGGAAAAAAGCAGTCAGCCGACATGTCGGTCAGCTGTGTTTTCCCGCTTCCGTCCTCGTTCATCACGAAGACCTGATAATACCCTGATTTGTTGTCGTCGGAAACGTAAACGATTTTCCCGGATTGAGATAAAACAAAATTTCCCGCGCTTAAAACCATCAGCAATGCGATGATTATCTTCTTCATTAATCGATATATTAAGTTCAAAAAGTATAACAATAATAATATAAAAGAATTTCCTGTTATGAAAGTTAATTTGAATTCGCCTTTATGAAAAAATTTCTTATTTTATACCATTGACAAAACAAATTAATCCGGCATGAAAAAAGCGCTTACTGTCTTATTGGTTTTATTGTTATCGGTTCCGGCTTTCGCCCAGAACTGGTACACTCTTGCGGGCAGCAACAGGAAAAACGGGCTTACAAAACTTACGGGGCCTTCGACCGTCAACACGCAGTACTGGTCGGTAAACAGCACGACTTCGGCAGTGTGGGGAAACGCGGTTTATACTTTCGGGGATAAATTCGCGACTGCGCGTATAACCTTCTCGCCTTCGTACCGGGGCAAGATTGAACTCCGGAGCCTGACAAACGGCTCGCTCATCTGGGAGAAGACAATGTCGGATACTTCCATAATGTATGTAGTCGGATTCACCGAAGACGCGGTGTATGCATGCGATTATAAGACACATATATTTTACGCGCTGACAGTCGACAGCGGAAATTACAAGTGGTCGGTCGCCTCGGATATGTTTCCGGGGAATACCGGAATCTGTTTCGCCGACAACGGCGACCCTGTCATATTCGGAAAGAGACTCGATTACAGGACGGGCGCTGTGAAATGGACATACAACTACACGATACCCGTCGGACCGGACGGCGGATTCGTCGTGAACAATAACACATATTATCACTGGACTGGCTCTCTCGTAACGCCGAAAAAACTTATCGCAGTCAATCTGACCACAGGTCAGTTCAAATACGAGTCCGCAGCTCTGCCGGGCGACGGCGACCAGGAGAACGACCTGGTTATAGGTCCCGACGGCAGGATATACATAGCCCGCGACGGCGGAGCTCTGCATTGCTTCACAGACAACGGTTCGGGCTTCACGCAGGAATGGGCGATGTCTCCTGCAGTGCTTCCGAAATCATTCGGACCGAACAACGTCATTTACTGCGCGAACGTCAACTACGGCTCCTCAAGCGGAAAGCTTATGAGGGTTAACGGCCTTACAGGAACCGTGATCGATTCTGTTTCCTCGAATATTCCGGCAGGTTACGTTACGTTCGGATACGATTCAACCGTTTACGTAAATACAGTTGAAGCCGGCAACGGAAGATACTTCGCGTTCACACCCGACCTTCAGACAATAAAATGGCAGATGGCTGTTCCGTATAATTATTATTCCGGCTGTCCGCTCGGGAAGGAAGGCGTGTTTATTATATCGGGATCAGGAGCCGCAATCACCGCTTACAAACCCGATATACTGCGCAAACCCGTATCCGATTTCCGTTGCAGCGGAAGACGTATAACGGCAGGAACCGGGTCGGTTAATTTCTTCGACCAGTCTTCGTATGTTCCTGTATCCTGGCAGTGGACTTTTCAGGGAGGCACACCTTCCACATCCACGCAGCAGAATCCTGTGAACATCAGTTATTCAGCCGCCGGAGTTTATCAGGTGACGCTTGTAACAGCTAACGCTTACGGGACTGATACACTCGTGAAGAATGAATACATAACCGTTATTCCTAACGTCGGCATCGGGAACAACACCTCCGTCGCCGGTGATTATAATCTTCTTCAGAATTATCCGAATCCTTTCAATCCGTCGACGACTATTGAGTTTTCCTTGCTTGAAGACGGACGCGTCTCGCTCGTGGTTTATGACATTAAAGGGTCTGAAGTAAAAAGGGAGATAAACAATGAATTTTACGGAAGCGGAACACACAGACACGTATTCGACGCTTCTTCGCTTCCGTCAGGAATTTATTTCTACTCGCTTTTTGACGGAGCAAAAAGAATCGACACAAGAAAAATGGTTTTAGTAAAATAATTTAATGATGCTTACTGACGAACTTCTGAAAGAAGTCCGCTACAAGGCCGTGAGAAGCGGCGGAAAGGGCGGGCAGAACGTGAACAAGGTCTCAACGAAAGTCGAATTGTATTTCGACATTCGCAATTCCGCGTTTCTTTCGGAAGAACAGAAGAAAACACTGCTTGAAAAACTCGCTAACCAGGCGGATAAAGAAGGCGTTTTGAGG
The DNA here is from genome assembly GCA_903831845.1 of uncultured Ignavibacteriota bacterium. Lineage (GTDB taxonomy): Bacteria > Bacteroidota > Ignavibacteria > Tepidaquicellales > Tepidaquicellaceae > CAIKZJ01. The sequence goes on along the minus strand of CAIKZJ010000021.1, from coordinate 3,806 downwards.
ATATCCTCGCAGGAAGACCGTTCGCAGATAATGAATAAGAATAATGTGACGGGGAAATTTGTATCGATTATAGCGTCGGCTCTGAAGAAAAAGAAGAAACGAGGTAAGACTTCACCTACAACTGCCTCAAAGGTCAGGAGGCTTGACTTGAAGAAGATTCATTCGGCTAAGAAATCGGGAAGAAGAAAGGACATAAACCTTGACGAGTGAAAAATTATACGTGAAGCCGTCAATATTCGACGCGTATCCCGAAGTGGTGTGCGCTGTCAGCGTTAAACATTCTTCTTCTTCGAAACCGCCTTTTTTCTTCAATCAGAGTTTTTCAGTAGGGGACGATCCCGGTCACGTCAAACACAACAGAAAGATTTTTTTTAAGGAGCTCGGCATAAATCCGGACAGGGTTACATACCAGCGACAGATTCATTCGACCAACCTGCATTATTCAAACGAGCCGGCCTTCTTCATGGATTCGGACGCGCTTTATACCGACGTGAAGGAAGTGTACCTCGGAATAAGCCTTGCAGACTGCATTCCCGTGTTTCTTTATTCACCAGGCGCGGGAGTTGTGGCGGGAATACATTCGGGATGGAAAGGCACGCGCTCAAAGATACTGACAAAAACTCTTAAAAGCCTGCTCGGGCAGTATCATCTGCGGCCTTCGGATTTTATATGTTATATCGGGCCCGGTATATCGGGTGAAAATTACGAAGTCGGCAAGTTTGTCTTCGATCAGTTTGATGAAGAATCACGGTTTGAAAAAGAAGGGAAGTTTTTCGTTGATTTGAAGAAAGATAACTTCAGGCAGCTTGTTAACTGCGGAGTTCCGGCGGAAAACATCGAAGTAACAGATTACTGCACATACAGGGACAGCGAAATGTTCCATTCATACCGCCGCGACGGCGGCACCTCCGGACGGATGCTCGGAATTATTGGGTTGAGGGATCTTTCTTCAAAAACCTCAGGCTGAACAGGGTTACAAGCAGCATCACAAATCCGCCTGAAATAAACGGGAAAATAAATCCGAATTTATAGACAAAACCGCCCCATACAGGACCAATGAATCTTGCCAGTGAACCCAGCGATTGGTTTATACCCAGCACAGAGCCCTGCTCGTCCCTGCTAACGTTCGTCGAAATCAGTCCCATCAGCATCGGGTTGTTAAGACCGTTTCCGAAACCGAGCACCATCATTATTATAAGCAGCACAAGTATGCTTGGCGAGAACGGAATCAATGCCAGGCCGAATATCACGAGAAAATTCCCGAGTAGCACAGAGCGCTCTTCGCCTATTTTTGTTTTGAAAAATTTTATTAGCGACGACTGAACGATTGCGCTGACTATCCCGAGGAAAGACAGCAGGAATCCGACGTGTTCCTGATTGAGCGAAAATGTATCGGGCCTTTCGGCGAACAGAAGAAACGTTCCGTAAATGTTCGCGAATGAAAAAGTTATGAAGAAAAATATTATGACGTAAACGCCCACTTTCTTGTTTGTCACGACGTCTTTAACCCCGCGGAAGTTGATGAGCGTAACGCCTTTGAAATTATGCTTGTTTGCTTTTCTTATGTCTTCGGGAAGCGTTTCCTTTAAAATCGTTATTGCAAGCAGAACCGCCGTTAGAGAGAAAAATCCCGATAACGCTATGGGAAGTCCGTAGCCGAAATGCTGTGACAGTATTCCGCCGAGAGCCGGTCCGAAGACAAAACCCATTCCGAAAGCCGCGCCGAGTATACCCATTCCCTTTGAGCGCTCCTGCGGCGGTGTTATGTCAGAAATTACAGCCTGCGCCGCTGAAAGGTTAGCGGAGAATATTCCCGCAAACGCCCTCGATATTCCGAGAAGGTATACGGAAGGGAAAACTCCGGAAAAAACAAGGAACATCAGTACGTACGAAATAACGTTTCCGCTGAGACTCATTATCAGTATCGGTTTTCTTCCGTATATATCCGACAGCGAACCCCATATGGGAGTGAATATGAACTGCATCAGAGAATATATGCCGACGAGGATGCCTATTACAGATTCGTCTATGTGCAAAACCTTGTATGAAAAATCCGGCAGAAGGGGGATTATTATCCCGAAGCCGAGAAGGTCTATAAAAATCGTCAAAAATATTACTAGTAAAGCTTTCCTGTCTTTCATAATTTTATATTTCGCTTATTGGTATCGGGCAAAACGATACTATGAAAATGAAGTATGCAAACCAGCCGGTTGCCGTCCTGAAAGTTCCGAGAGGTTCATCCATGTCGAAACAGATCGGGGGATGTTTTATCTTTATTACAAAGAAAATAAGCAATGCCCAGACAAGCCAGTTCAGCGATCCGATATCCAGTTTAATATTCAACAAAGGAAGTATCCCTAAAATTCCGAATAAAACAAGAAGATAAAAAACAGTGTATCCGATGTATTTCGACTTACCGCCGAACATAGCGTATGATATGTGTCCGCCGTCGAGCTGGCCTACGGGCATCATGTTGAGTGACGTTATCAGAAGCCCGAACCATCCGACACAGAGGAACGGATAATGGTATATCTCGTTCATCGGCGGGACGAATACGCCGTGTTTCATTGAAAATATCTTTTCGAAGAACAGGAACACCAGGTTGTTTCCGAATGTAAGCCCGGTCGTCAGCATTCCTGTGTTCTGGTATTCGGGATGTATTTTATATATGTAATCTATAGAAGGCAAAGTAACGTAACCTATCGTCAGTATAATCATAGAAGTGACCCATCCCGCTATCGGCCCTGCGACGCCTATGTCGAACAATGATTTGCGAGACTGCATTCTCGTCTTCATTTTTATCACCGCGCCCATCGTTCCGAAAGGATTAAGGAAAAGGAACGGGAAGGGTATGTAATAAGGAAGCGTTACGTCTATCTTATGAATTCTTGCCGCGAAATAATGTCCGAACTCGTGTGTACTTATCACAAGAAGCATCAGAACCGAATAGGTAATGCCGAGCTGAAAATTCTCGAGCTGGTAAGGGTCGGCATTCAGCCAGCCGACGCCCGCAATTGTTGTTGTGAAAAAAGTCAGAACGAACAGAAGAATATTAATAAGAAACGAAAATCTCTTTTTCTTTTTGCCCGTTCCCGCCGTAAAATCATTGCCGGTCTCTTTCCCGGTTCCTCCGAAATCGTTGTCCGGTTTCAGTCCGTCTTTTCCCGAATTATCGTATGTATCCTGCATGAACAAAAATAAACCACCGCAAATTAATATTCAATTTTATTACTTCTGTGAGTTCCTCCGTGCATCTGTGTGGCCTCTTCTTATAACTTTTCCGTCTGTGCCCAAATATATCGTATTATTTCAAATCCGTTTTGCTTAAAATTGACAAAACTTATTTTATGAGAAAATTATTCATCTTACTGTTCGCTCTAATAATTACCTGCCGGGCGGATTCCCAGATAAAAGATTATTCAAAATACGTCGACGTGTTCTCCGGTACGAAAAACATGGGGCATACATTCCCGGGAGCGACTGTGCCGTTCGGCATGGTTCAGTTGAGCCCGGAAACCGATACGGTGCGCTTCGACAGGAACGGAAAGTACAACGAGGACGTTTATAAATACTGCTCGGGATACCAGTACGACGACAACACAATTGTCGGCTTCACACATACTCATTTCAGCGGCACAGGTCATTCGGACCTCGGCGATTTTCTCATAATGCCGACAACCGGCGAACTCAAACTGAATCCGGGTAACAGATTCGGCCAGCGCAGCGGCTACAGGTCTTCTTTTTCTCATTCAACCGAGAACGCTCATCCCGGATATTACAGCGTAATGCTGGACGATTACAATATA
>CAIKZJ010000020.1 GCA_903831845.1 uncultured Ignavibacteriota bacterium | reverse complement strand
CGTAGTTCAGTTTGGTTAGAACGCCTGACTGTCACTCAGGAGGTCGCGAGTTCGAGTCTCGTCGGTTCCGCAAATGCCGGGTCAAAAGCCCGGCATTTTCATTTATGCCGTATTTTACATATATCATCCAAAGTGAAATAGATAAAAGTTTCTATATTGGATCAGCTTCTGATATTGAAAGAAGATTATCAGAGCATAATACCGGTCACAGCCCTTACACATCTAAAAAGAAGCCCTGGCGAATAATTTAGTATGAATCATTTGAGACAAAGAAAGAGGCTTTTGTCAGAGAAAAATTCCTGAAGAGACAAAGGAACAGGGAATTTTATAACCGACTTGCAGAAAATTTCAAGAACTCCTGATCCCGAGTACTCGGGAGAGGACGCGAGTCTCAGCCTGCCCCGAGAACTCCGGGCGGTTCCGCAAATACCGGGTCAAAAGCCCGGCATTTATTATTTATGCATTATATTTGAAGTTTAAGATTCTGAAGATAAAAAGCTTAATGTAAATTAATGCACTTTCTCGAATTTTTCCGTCAGCCAGCGCTTTTCGGGGAAAGCAGGCGCTGAATGGAGTTCTCTAAGTATATGCTTTATATCGGATCCTGTTTTATCTTCAGAGTTTATGAGTGTTCTGCAATATTTTATGAACAAAATGAAATTTCCGCTGCAAATTCTTTTTGCTTCTTTGTTATGCGATACAAATTTTTTGAAAGCGTCAAGATTCTCACTCGCCTGTATTAAAGATTTTTTATTGAAAAGAATTTTAATTTTCAGCAGCCTTCTGTCCAGATTCGAATAAATATCTTTGCTCTTGAACTTAAGCAGCTCAAGAGCTTCTTCAAACCTGCCGTTCTCAAACAATATATTTGCCGATACGAGACTTTCCGCTTCCGGTCTGATATCACCTGGAAGCTCATGGGAATATTTCGCAAGAAATTCTTTAACCCATGTGGTTTTCCCGAGCGCGATTGCATTTTTGTAATAAGTTCTGAATCTTTGATAAGGGAATACACTGGTTTTCATTATTTTATAGCATTCGTTTGCGAGTGAAAATTCCGCTGTTGATTGCATTTCCTTCCTGAAGACGGATTCCCTTATAGTTTCTCTTAAATCGTTAAGAATTTCAAACATGAGCGAAACCGTATAAAAGAGCATGCGTTTGTTCAGTCTTGGGTAATTAATCATGACAAGATTTTTCATTTTCTTGTAATTGGAATAAGACGGCTTGCGTGTCTTATGTATCAAATAATAAATGAAAATCAGTATAATTTCCTTGTTCTCTGTTTTTGAGTCAGAAAGCAGTTTTTCGAGTTTGTAAAGGTCGACAAGACCGGCATAGGCTTCGTTGAACTGTATTTCTTCGTCAGCGCAGATTGCCAAACGCCTTACTGATGTGTTGTAAATCGAAAGGGCAAGTGTTATCAGAGAAAAGAATATGAAATACTCGCCCGTAGAAAAGGGTATGCCTGAAATGTGATTTTTCCCCCGGGACTTGTTGAAGAGTATTGAATATGCGATCTCGCCCATTCCTTTGCAGTAAAAATAAATCTCGTCTATTCCGCTCTCATCAAGTTTGCTGTCAAGACGCCGGATATTTTGATTAGCCAAAGGGAAAAGATTTCTTTTGGCCTCTTCAATGGCAAGCGAAGCCAGATTTTCATGGTTGTGTTTCCGGGTGACGCTCTGTAACAGTGTCTCTTCTGCAAAATGTATAAGATCTGTAAAAATATTCTTCATGTACTGGTCGTTGTATTTCCTCCCCGGATGCACCTTTTCAAAGATTAATTTTCTTGACCTGCTGCGGTACTGCATGTCTCCGTTAAATTCAGGATAAAACTTTTTCAGCGCTTCGACATAGGGCCTGTAATTTCTTCCGCTGCTGAAGTAAGGCGAAACTGCAATCTTTTCAAAATTCCTGAACTCTTCTCTGTCGAATGTCCTGAGAATATTTACAAGTTTGCAGTTCTTTCTGTTCTCTTTATCCATTTCTTTTTTTTAGTATCAGTAATTTAACTTTTTAATATCAAGCCGGCAAGTGATAAGATTCGAAACCGGGATGTGATTGAAGGAACGTGCCCACAGCAGTTTTTCTGTTGAAATAATTTATTCCCTCGCGTCCTGACTCGTCATAGCTTCTGTAATACCGCTCTATACATTCTTCATATTGAGGAGAAAGATGAGCATCAGCGATTCGGCCGCCGTGGCAGCGGCTTACGGTTCCGTCAGCGCCGTTACATTCGTCGCGGCCGCTTCATTTCTGGAATCCCAGAAGATGCAATTCGGAGGTCATATGGTTGCCGTCATGGCGCTTATGGAATCTCCGGCTATTGTAATGGGTGTTATCCTGATGATGAAGTACGGCAAAACCGAAAGCGCGGGAAAAGACATTAAGAGTATCGTAAAGCATTCCTTTACAAACGGAAGCGTTCTTATGATTCTCGGCAGTCTAATTATAGGATTAATTGCTGATACAAAGCAGGCGGAGGGTATCAAGCCTTTTACAACCGATATTTTTAAAGGATTTCTTGCGATCTTCCTCCTCGAAATGGGTATGGTGACAACGAAAAGATTTTCCGCGTTCAGGAAATATGGTTTGTTTGCCATACTATTCGCGATGCTCATACCTGCGGTTAACGGTTCGGCTGTTGCCGCGATCAGCGGTTTGTTCCTGTCGGATGCGGGCAACAGGTTCATCCTTGCCGTTCTTGCAGCTTCGGCTTCTTATATAGCCGTTCCGGCTGCAATGCGTATTGCAGCTCCTGAAGCGGATCCGGGGTTATATATTCCTATGGCTCTCGGTGTAACGTTTCCGTTTAATATAACAGCAGGTATGCCGCTGTATTATTTTATTATAAAGAGTTTATAACATTATAAAGTAACAAACGAAAATATTAATGTGAAAATAAAAGGCCGCCATCCGGCGGCCTTTTTAATTTTATCTGACGCTTTATTACTACTTCAGTAGCACCATCTTCATAACCTTGTTGTAATCCCTGGTCTCCATCTTGTAGAAGTAGATTCCGCTTGCAAGCTTCGTGGCGTCAAACTGTGTTTCGTATGAGCCCGCTTCCATTTCCTGGTCTACGAGCGTTCTGACTTCCTTACCCGCTATGTCGTACACTCTTATCTTCACAAAAGTGTTCTTCGGAACATCGTACTTGATGTTCGTCACGGGATTGAACGGATTCGGATAGTTCTGGAACAGGTTGTATTCAGTCGGAACCGTATTCTCCG
>CAIKZJ010000019.1 GCA_903831845.1 uncultured Ignavibacteriota bacterium | reverse complement strand
TTCCGACATGAAAACTTTGCGTATATTACCGGCGGATTTTTCCACCACGTCTTCAAGCCCTTCCGCATTCGAGAGATCATTGGCAAGATTATAAAGAGCGACGGCTCTTTCCTCTCTTTGCTTCATCGCTTTCTCTCTTTCCCGTATCTTGTTAGTAAGAATTCCCGTGACAAGCGCAATTACAAAGAACATTCCGAACATCAGAATGTCTTCGCTTCTGCTTATAAGAATCGTGAATTTCGGGGGGACAAAAAAGTAATTCCATATAACGGGACTCAACAAAGCCGCTAGCAATACAGGACCTGGACCCATTATAAGAGGAAGCAGAGAGACTACAAGAAGCAGAATAAGAGCGATTGACTGATATCCCGCGTATGCGCTCAAGGGGTAACATACCAGAGCGACTGCAAAAACAATACATGCGGACATGACATATTGCGCAAATCCGGACTTGCGAACAGGAAGTGTAAAAGATTTTCCTGTCCCGCTGACAGAACTGCCCGAAACAACGAACACATCCAGACTGCCGCTTTCTTCGAGCAGCCTGCCGACGATATTCTTGCCGAACAATCCTTCGATGAATTTCTTCTTATGGGATTTGCCGATAACTATCAGCGTGGCGTTTACATTCTTTGCGGTTCTTAAAAGTCCCTTTACTATATCCGCATCGGAAGTAATTATCACTTCCGCTCCGAGTTCACGGGCGAGTTCAAGATTTTTGTTCAGGGATGCTCTGTTTTTTTCGTCCTTATGACCGGGCATTTCAACGTGGACAGCGACCCAGGTGGCATCCATCGTATACGAAACCCTTCTTGCCCATCTTATAAGTTCGGTAGAATCCGGGCTGGAACTTACCCCCATAATAATTCTCTGCGATGTCCTCCAGGGTCCCGGAATCCTGTTATCCTGCATGTAATCACGAACCTGCCTGTCTACCCTGTCCGCAGCAAGCCTGAGCGACAGTTCCCTCAATGCGCTCAGGTTGCCTTTCCTGAAAAAATTTTTTACGGCGTGTTCCGTTTTATCTGCAGTATATACCTTCCCGTCGGCGAGCCTCTGAAGAAGTTCATCGGGGGAAATGTCGACAAGCTCGATCTCCTCCGCAACTTCGAGAATGGAATCTGGAACGGTTTCAGTTACGTGTATTCCGGTTATTTTGCTTACGGTGTCGGAGAGGCTCTCAATGTGCTGAACGTTCAGTGCGGTATAGACATCTATTCCGTTGTCGAGTAATTCGAGCACGTCAAGATATCTCTTGTTGTGCCTGCTGCCCGGAGCGTTTGTATGGGCGAGTTCATCGACAATAATCAGACCCGGTTTTTTTTCAAGAGCGGTTTCGAGGTCGAATTCCTTCAGGCTTATGCCCTTGTAGGAAACAGTTTTTTCCGAAAGTCTTGGAAGGTAGAAAAGAAGGAATTCGGTTTCTGCCCTACCGTGAGTTTCAACAAATCCTATCAGCGTGTCAATACCCTTGCCGTGCGCCTTCGCGGCGTCCTGGAGCATGGAAAAAGTTTTCCCGACTCCCGCGCACATACCAAGATAGATCTTCAGTTTTCCTTTCTGATGTTTCTGCTCCGTGATATTTATCCGTCTGAGCAGTTCATCAGGGTCCGGTCTGGATTCGTCTTCCATGCTCATAATTTATCTAACGCGGCATTTAATTTAACCACATTAATTACAGGCTCTCCGAGAAAGCCAAACTGCGGTTTTTCCACAGAACTGTGTATTAACTCGACGAGCTTGTTTTTTTTATCATCGTTAAATTTCCTTGTGGCGGCAATTCTGCCGCACTGAAGGAGTGCGTTTTCAGGACTTATGTGAGGATCAAGTCCGCTGCCGGACGAGAACAGCGCATCTGGAGGAACAACCGTACCGCTATCAAGTCCGTTGTACATAATATAAGCTCTTCTGAGTGAATCGATGTTGTTTTTCAGCTGCCTGCTTGTCGGTCCGAGATTGCTGCCCCCGGAAGGAAGCGGATTGTAATTCACGGCGGAAGGCCGCGGATTGAAATACGAGCTGTCGTAATTCCTGCCTATAAGTTCAGAACCCGTGTACCGGCCGTTCTCCCCTATCAGGCTCCCCGATGTTTTAAACGGAAACAGAAGGCGGCCTGTTCCAAAAATAATCAGAGGATAGATGATTCCGGTTATTAACGTCATAACAAGGAGAAGTTTTACGGATATAATTATTGTCTTCATGCGAGTTTCAGGAAATTGATTATCAAATCAATTAATTTAATTCCGATAAAAGGAACGGCCAACCCACCGACTCCGTAGATGAGAAGATTGGTCCTCAGAATTGCCGATGCTCCGGCTGGTTTATACTTGACACCTTTAAGCGCAAGCGGAACGAGCGTTACAATAATCAGCGCGTTGAATATCACAGCGCTTAAAATCGCGCTTTGCGGAGAGCCGAGGTTCATTATGTTAAGAGATTCAAGCGGTCCCATGCCGTTGACTGCATAGAGCGCGAAAAACATCGCCGGAAGTATCGCAAAATATTTCGCGACATCATTCGCGATGCTGAATGTCGTAAGCGCGCCGCGTGTCATCAACAATTGTTTTCCGACCTCAACGACTTCGATAAGTTTTGTCGGATTGCTGTCAAGGTCCACCATGTTACCGGCTTCTCTCGCCGCCTGCGTTCCCGTATTCATCGCTATGCCGACATCCGCCTGCGCGAGTGCGGGCGCGTCGTTTGTGCCGTCACCTATCATACCGACGAGATGACCTTTGGATTGCTCGGACCTTATACAAACAAGTTTGTCTTCGGGTTTCGCTTCAGAAATAAAATCGTCGACTCCTGCTTCGGCGGCGATAGCGGCTGCGGTAAGGGGGTTATCGCCAGTAATCATTATTGTCTTTATTCCCATTTTTCTTAAATGCGCGAACCTGTCCTTTATGCCGCCTTTTACTATGTCCTTCAGTCTGATAACGCCGAGTATTCTTTTGTTTTCTGCCACGACAAGGGGAGTGCAGCCCTCCGAAGCCACTTCTTTTACTTTCGAACGCGCTTCATCGGGGACAATGCCGCCTGAGTTCTCGACATATTTTTCGATTGCATCGAGCGAGCCTTTTCTAATATTTCGAGTGCCGCCGTCCGGGGAATAAATATTTATTCCGCTCATTCTTGTCTCCGCGGAAAATTTCACGTATGAAGCATTGTCGGCGTGGATATCTTTTGATTTAAGATGATATACTTCCTTAACATATTTTATGATAGATCTTCCTTCAGGTGTATCATCTGACAAAGATGAAAGGAGCGCCGCGTCCGCAATTTCTTCCGCGCTGACCCCTTCCAATGGAATCATTCCAGAAGCCATTCTGTTGCCTAGAGTAATTGTTCCTGTCTTATCCAGCAAAAGAACGTCAAGGTCTCCTGCCGCCTCGATCGCCCGGCCGCTCATCGCTATCACGTTTCGCTTTATCATTCTGTCCATGCCGCTGATGCCGATTGCGCTCAGCAAGCCGCCTATTGTAGTCGGTATTAGACACACAAGCAGGGCAACGAGAACGGGAATGGTT
>CAIKZJ010000018.1 GCA_903831845.1 uncultured Ignavibacteriota bacterium | reverse complement strand
GGCAGGCCCGCATGCCACGTTCCTGAACGGGGAATCGGAAGTTGATGAGTATAAAATTGAAGACGTTCCTTTCCTGTCTTTTCCGTATGCCGATTTCAGAAGCATGTTGTAACACGTCACCTGCATCCTGTGATTTACCCACACGTCGGGTTTTGCTTTCGCGTTGCCGCTCTTCAGCTCGAATATGTTCTTCTTCGTTGTGTCGCCTTCGGGCTCTATCAAAGCGTCAAGCCTGCCGTGTATACCGTAAAGAGGAGAAACAAATGTCGGCTCTATCCTTATTCTGTCCGTCTTTCTCGATTTGAAAAGCAGAATGAGATTTTTGTAATGTATGTCAATTATATCCTTTACCACGCCCTCGATTGCTTCCTTCCCGTAATACAGAACCCTCATCAGGTTCTCGCCGATTAATTCCTGTATTATTTGCTCGGGGTCGGCGCCGGGGTCCGCTATCAGCGCGTCCATCAGTCCGTTTATAAGGTTGCCCTTGAACGCCGCTATTCCCGGTTTCGACGGCAGAAGCTTCCTTATGAAAAATATGTTGGGATTGGATATGTTGTTCGCGAAACATTCCGCTATGTCGGACGCCTCGACGATGAAATCAGGCTCGACTATAATCTGCGTTTCGAAATTGGTTGAATAAAAATATTTTTCCTTTACGGAAATGCTGATGTTGAAAATGTTCAGGGTGGAATACTTGCTTATGCTTTCGTGCAGTTTCTCGAGGTCTTCAAAATGATTCCTGTATATCCTCAGCGAGAATCTTCCGAGCTCCGTTGCGTCTTCGCAGTATATCGAGAAATTCTCCGTTCCCGCCGAACCGCGCTTAATCTCCGTCTTGTTCAGCACCACGCAGTTCGTGAACTCGATCGTCTCGTAAACTTTCGTCTTCTCCTCTTTGAATCCGTCCGGCGCGTCCTTTATCGCCGCCTCAAGCTCCGGCGGCGCAGCGCATTCCGTCATCGCGCTTATTATTCCGCACAGCGTCTTAAGGAACGTAAGATAAAGCGTCTCATCAGTTTTCTTTAATCTGCCCTTCGCTACCATTACCGCCTTCTTCCTGAAAGCGTGCACCTTGTCGGTCAGTTCCTGATCCGCCCCGCATGTCTGCAGCACGAACTCCGTCCTCGCGTATGTTCCCGTGAATGCCGCGTGCTCGTTCTTCGTTATCTCGCGGAAAAAATCGTCAAAGCATTTCCTGCAGGAGACGATTTTTGAAAAATAGTCCCCGCCGTTTTCATGAATTTCAAGCAGTATGTCGAAAAACGATTCGGCCGGCTCCCTTGCTATCAGCTTCATCCGTTTCTCTCCGGTATTTTTCTCACTATATTATCTTTGAAAATTCACCTGTTGTCTAAGTACTCAAACACCCGCGGTAGCACATCCCTGAATTTGCTGAACTCGTGCCCCGCGTTGTCCTCAACTATTACAAGACCCGCTTTTCCGTCGATGAACGTCATGGTCTTCCTGTAGTGCAAAAGCTGGTCGTCCTTTGCCAGCAGAAGCACCGTCTTCTTCGGATCTGTCTTGTTGAAATCAATTTCGTTGTACATGCTTTCCAGCTGGTCGAGATATTCAGTCCTGAACTCGAATATCTCGTTCGTCTTGAAATTCCTGTGTATCCCCACTGTGGTCTCAAGCGCTATGTGCGCCATGACGGCAGGATTGATAAGCACGCAGGGAATACCGTACTTGTGCGAAGCATGAAGAGCGTAAAATCCACCGAGACTGCTCCCGAATACGATTTTTCCTTCCGTGCTTCCTTCAATGATTGATGAGATTACCTTCTTTGCTCCGTCCGGCTCGACGGGAAGGTCCGGTGTGATTACGTTCTTGTCTTTTACAGCGTTCTCTTTTAGTACAAAGTCCCTCAATACCCCCGCTTTTGTCGCCGATCCGGAACTGGCGAACCCGTGCAGATATAGTATCATAACAGAGAAATGAAATTGATTATTGTATATGTTGAAACAAGATAGTAAATTTAAACATATCTTTGAACTGACATCGCAATATATTTTTATGACAGGATACGAACAAATAGCCGTTATCGGAGACGTCCACGGATGC
>CAIKZJ010000017.1 GCA_903831845.1 uncultured Ignavibacteriota bacterium | reverse complement strand
GAACGAATACATCAGCATGGATTTCGAGATGGGCTTCATTCACGGCATGCAGGACATCATGGATACGGAGACGGCGTTTCTCCAGTTCGCCATGAAGTACCTGAAAGAGAAATGCCCGGGTGAGATTGCGCTCCTTGGAGCCGTTGTTCCCGATATCAGCCGGACATCGGGATGGTATCAGCAGTACTTTCCGAACCTCAACGGAAGCAGTATAACGGGAATGACTTTCCTCGACAGCCTGACAGGGTATGCAGTGACAAGTTCAAATTCGCTTTTACAGGAATATATTCTAAAAACGACAAACGGCGGGGATAACTGGGTAATAAATTATACTCACAACACCCCTAATTCAAATCATTATTTCATTAAGGTCAAGTTCATTGATGCGAATACGGGATTTGCGTTTGGATGGATAGATTTACTAAAAACGACAAACGGAGGATTAAGCTGGAATGTCATTCCTTACAATTTATACCCTGATGATATTGCAGTAATAAATAATGATACAATGCTTGCGGCAAGAAGCAATGGATTCGACGGCGGCGTATACCGCACGACAAACGGCGGATACAACTGGCATGCTCTCGGTCAGGTGGGCGGAAGCGGTCAGCCGTACAGGATTTATATGTATGACAAGAATATGGGGTTTTGTCTGGGAGCACAGTTGAGAAAAACCACAAACGGCGGAGTAAACTGGTTTGCGATACCTGGAGAAACATATACAAGTATAATTTTTGCAGATAGTTTAACCGGCTGGAAATGTTTTGACAGTATTAAAAAAACAACAAATGGAGGATTAAATTGGTTTTCGCAAAATACACCTAATATAAGTAATTCGTTTTTTTATAAGTCCGATTTCTCAATAATAAACAAAGATACATTATGGATGGTAGGCGCAATATCGTATAATAATATAAACCCAATATTCAAGACAACAAACGGAGGGCTTAACTGGGGTTATCAAAATGCAGATCCATCTCATTACGTGGGAGTTTTTAGTACAATTAAGTTCACAAATAAATTTAACGGCTGGGCAAATTTATTTGATCAAACCTACAATCTTCACACTATTTCAGGCGGCAATGACACAACTTATTACACGGACATAAAACTTGTCGAGGAATTTACGCCGAAAGAGTATTCGCTGGGACAGAACTACCCTAACCCGTTCAATCCTTCGACAAACATTCCGTTTGAACTTAAAAACGGCGGATATGTCACACTCCGCGTTTATGACATAACAGGCAGAATGGTGAAAGAGCTAATGAACGGCAGATGGGGCAGGGGCAGTTACGTGTGCGATTTCGACGGCTCCGGGCTTTCAAGCGGGATGTACATTTATCAGTTAACGGTCGACAATCGCCAACTGGGGATTAAAAAAATGGCTCTTGTAAAGTGAACAATAAATAATAAAGCGAAAAAAAATCCCGGCTTCGGACGGGGATTTTTATTAAAAAAATGCCGTTCGTTATCTGTCTTCGTCACGTTTATGGTGCTTTTCCTTCATTTCCTTCTTCATGAACTTGGATACTTCCCTCACGAATGACATGGACTGTGCTATTTGCTTCGGAGTCAGGTATTGCTTGAGGCCTTCGTATAATTCTTTCTTTTTCAGATATATCTTATTGTCGAGTTCAATCAGCGTTTCGAGCTTGGTCTGTATGTCGGCGCTTTCGGGATTTTCCATAACTTCCTTCATGTAATCCATCTGCTGCTTCTTTAATTCCTTCATATCCTTCCTGTGCTTGGAATATAAGCCCATCACCTTGTCAGCAGTGCCTTCGTCGATTCCGAGTTTCTCGACAAGTTTTTCCTTGATTACTTTGTTCAGTTTTTTACCCGTCGTATCCCTCTGCGCGTACAGACACGTTACCGAAAGCAGGAGGATTAAAAGCGCTGTTGAGAAAAATTTAACGTTTTTCATATTGTTTAGAATTTTGTTTTTTCCAGATTGTTGAGCAGTTCGTTCTGCTCGGCCTGCGAAAGTTTATGGAAATCGCCTTCGTAATTGTAGTACTCTGTTTCATCCGCCGTATTCTCTTCGCTCTCACCGAATATCTCGCCTATGCTTTCGATGAAACTCTCGCCTTCGTTATTTTTTGTACTGTTTTGTTTCACGGTTTTCTGATTAGAAGTCTGAACTGTCTTTTCTGGATTTTCCTGCTCTTCCTGCGCCGAAACGGTTTCCTGCGAACTTGTGAGAGTGTCGGGCACGACTTCCGTCTTAACGTTGAGGTGCTCCGAATCCGAAACTATGTTTTCAATCATTTCCCTGTCGGGGCGGAGTATTATTATCATAACAAGCACAACCGTAAGAGCCGGCACGATATACCTCCACAGGTGGAATACGGGATGAACAGCCGGTTTCGAAGCGGATTCAAGCCGCTCGTTTATGCGCGGCACGAGACCCGTAAAGTAATGTCCCGGCGGTTCTTCGAGAGAAGTGTCCTTCACGAATTTAAGCGTATTCATCATCGAAAGGTATTCGCCGCGGAATGCCTCGTCCGAATTTATCTTATTCTCTATGCCTGCTTTAAGAGGTCCGTCGGGAAGTTTCCCGTTGACGTAGTCCGGCAGTGAATAGAGATAATCTTCGTCGATATTTGTTTCTTTGTTCAGCATTTTATAAGTCTATTAAACCCTTTTTCTTTTTTTCCGTCAGGAACGCCTGTATTTTCTTGAAAGCGTGGAAGTAGTTCGCTTTCAGGCCCCCGACCGATCTGTCGAGTATTTTCGAAATCTCGTCGTAACTCAATTCGTCGTAAAATCTCAATGTAAACACCGCTCTCTGCTGTTCGGGAAGAACAAGTATCGCTTCCTTCAGCAGTCTTTCGTTGTAGGCGTCGCTCATCGCCGCTTCCGCGTTCTTCGAATCGTCCTGTAAATCTATGCTTTCGCTGTCCATGTTCCTTTCTCTTTCGTATTTCTTCTTGTTTTTCTTCAGATGGTTCAGAGAATAATTCACAGCTATCTTGTAAAGGTACGTGAACAGCGACGACTCGCCCCTGAATTCCTGAAGCGACCTGTAAAGCTTGATGAACACTTCCTGCGTGATGTCGTCTGCATCGTCGTGGTCAACAACAAGCCGCCTTATGACCCAGTAAACTTTTTTCTGATATTTCAGAACCAGATAATTGAAAGAACTTCTGTTACCTTCAAGAAAGTCAGATATAATCTCCCTGTCGCTGCTCTGTAAGTTAATACCCGGGTTCAAATGTTTTTATTTGTTCTTAAAATTACAATAATACCTCAAAAAATCAACAATCTAACTTATTCTTCATTTTTTAGACAAAGGGCCTAAACTTAAAGTTTAATGTAAACAATAATGTGCTGAATTTTACGGATGATATTGTTAATTTAAATCCGGATTTTACTAATTAGCTGTAAAATCAAATATATAATGCACCATAGAAGAAAAAATATTATTACATACCTCACTATTTTTCTTGTTTTCGCCGCGTTTCTAACGGCTTTGGTGCAGTCTTTCGATTCCTGCAAAGAAAAGAAAATCCGTACGGACATAAAGGAAAATGAAGAGCCGATTTCTCCCATAGGAGACAACAGGGATAAGAAGAACGACAATCCGATTAAGAG
>CAIKZJ010000016.1 GCA_903831845.1 uncultured Ignavibacteriota bacterium | reverse complement strand
CTCATTGGCGACGGAATAAGAGACGCATTCGACCCGAAACTAAAAAAATAGGACAATGGAGAACAACGGAAATGAAAATTTCCGCTACGTGTATTTCCTCAGGAGTCTCAAAAATGCGGGGGATGTCAGAATAAGGAGGATTCTGGAGGTATACAAAAAAGCGGAAATGCTCGAATCGGCATCCGATTTCGAGCTCATCAGGATTGAAGGCATCAACAAGGTAATCATAGACGGCATACGCAGTGAATTCAGACATAAGAAGGAAATATACTCTGCAGCTGAAAAGATGCTGGAGATATCGGAAAAGAAAGGGATACGAACCGTCACAATACTTGACGAGGATTATCCCGATAACTTAAGGAACATCTACGACCCTCCGCCGCTCTTATATTACAAGGGTGAACTGAAGCCTGAAGCAAAATATTCAATAAGCATCGTAGGAACAAGATTTCCATCGGATTACGGAAGAAAAGTCTGTACGGACTTAGCACGGGAGCTGTCAGGTTTGAGTATTCCGATAATTAGCGGAATGGCGACGGGAATTGATTCTATCGCTCATCAGACGGCGCTTCAAGAAGGGAATCTGACATATGCCGTACTCGGTGGCGGCATAGACAGGATATATCCACCGGCAAATAAAGCTCTTTCAGAAAAAATATCAGAATGCGGCGCATTGATTTCCGAATTCGATACGGGCCTGCAGGCGGAAAGGATGAACTTTCCCCGCCGCAACAGGATTATAAGCGGAATGTCTCTCGGGACTGTGATAATTGAATCAGGCATGAAAGGCGGTTCGCTTATAACTGCGGAATTTGCCATTGACCAGAACAGGGAAGTGTTCGCAGTGCCGGGAAACATAAGTTCGAAGAAGTCTGAAGGATGCAACAATCTGATAAAGAAAGGCGCGGCAAAGCTTGTATCCTCTGCAGACGACATATTATCGGAACTTAGTTACAAACTACGGGATTTTGTCGGAGCAAAAGCGAAAGGAAGACCTGCCAGGGAACTTCCGCAGATGAGCGTATTCGAGACGAATATTTACATTGCGGTTAACGGCAATGAGCCTCTGCATATTGATAAAATCAGTGAAATGACGGGCTTGAATATATCGGACTGCCTAGTTAATTTATTAATGCTTGAATTTAAGGGATTGGTAAGCCAGCTGCCCGGAAAATTCTTTACAAGAAGATGAGCGAAACTGAATATAACATAGACGAAAGGATATTTACGGTTCATTTTTCATGCGATCTTGAAAAATGCAAAGGCGCGTGCTGCACTGTAAAAGGTACTCTTGGAGCTCCTTTAAAGAGCAGCGAGCTGGTTGAAATAAACTACAGTTATCAATACGCGAAGAAATATCTGAGCAATGAAAACATCGGAGTTATAGAGAGGGAAGGATTTTTCGTTGAATATGACGGAAAGCTCTGGATGAACAACGTTAATGACAACGACTGTGTATTCTCATATTATGACGGCGACATAGCAAAATGCAGTTTTCAGAAAGCATATAATAACGGTGAAATCAAGTTCAAAAAACCGGTGTCCTGCGAACTTTTTCCGATAAGAGTATCCGGAGAAAAAGATAACGATTTAAGGTATGAAAAATCGTATTTTTGTGAGGACGCCCTTGTAAGGGGGGCGGCCGAACGAACTCCGGTATTCGAATATGTCAGGGAGGCAATAATAAGGCGTTTCGGGAGGGAATTTTACAATAAGCACACAAAAGAAAATACTTAAAAAATGTTAAAGCAGACACAATCACAGAAGCAGTTACAGAAGCTGATTCCGCAGATAATACAGAAGCAGAATCTGCTTGCTATTCCCACGATTGCTCTGGAGCAGATGGTAAAGCAGGAACTTGAGATGAATCCTTTCCTCGAGGAGAGCGACGAACTTGTAGAGGAGCAGACTATAGACGAAGATTCACCCGTAGTGTCGGACGCAGAAAAGGAAGAGGCTGGTGAGGAAGTTATCGAAAAGACCTCGAAAGAGGACGAAGAGTTCGATACTGACGATTATGTGGATTCGGATTATGAAGGATACAAGGCAAGCGAGGATACGAGCGGGAAAGAAAGAATCAATTACGAGAACATGTGGAGTTCGAAGATAACGCTGAAGGACAATCTTCTGTCGCAGCTGCATCTTACGGAACTGTCGGAAAAGTACATGGTGATAGGCGAGGAGATCATCTGGTCAATAGACGATGAAGGCTATTTCAGGGATAATCCCGAGGAGATAGCGGCAGACCTTGAAAAACAGAAAAGCGAAGCGGGTTTTGATACGATGACATTCACCGCGGATGAAGTTCTTGAAGTACTTAAGGTGATACAGACATTCGAACCCGTTGGTATAGCGTCCAGAACTTTAAGCGAGTGCCTTATAGCGCAGCTCGGGGAGCTTGAACTTGATTCTAACCTGAAGTCAAAATGCATAGATATTCTGAAGAACCATTTTGAGGAATTCCGTCTTAAGAATTACGAGAAGCTTATGAAGGAATACTCTATAAGCATAGAGACTGTCAACAGGATATTCGAAGTAATATCAAAACTTAACCCGAAGCCGGGATATCTGCTTGATTCATCGGACAACATCTATATATATCCCGATATACTTGTATACAAGGAAAACGAGGAATACAAGGTCGAGCTCAACGACAGGTCGGTGCCTTCGCTGAAGCTGAACGAGATGTACGGCGACCTGATGAAGACATCGGACAAGAAGACAAAGGATTTTATAAAGACCAATTTCGAAAGGGCAAAATGGTTCCTCGATTCGCTTCGTTCAAGGAAAGAGACATTAATGAAGGTAATGTACGCGATACTTTTCAGGCAGAAGGAATTTTTCGACCTTAAAGGAAAGAACCTGAAGCCGATGCTTGAAAAGGAAGTTGCTGAAGACATTTCGATGGATATTTCAACCGTAAGCCGGACGGTGCGCGGCAAGTATGTTCAGACGGATTTCGGCATATTCGAACTTAAGCATTTCTTCAGTTATCATCTGAAGACGGACATGGGAGACGATATATCAACTAAGGAAGTGAAGAACAAGATAGCTGACATGATAGCCGCCGAAACGCCCAATTCGCCGCTTACCGATGACGAGCTGACCTCGGAACTCAACAAGGCCGGGTTCAAGATCGCGCGCCGGACGGTCGCGAAATACAGGGAATCGCTAAAGATACCCGTAGCAAGATTAAGGAGAAAACTATAATAATGGGAGAAAAGAAAGAACTAAGGTCAACGACTGTAATAGGACTTATAAGGGGTGGAAAAGCCGTAATCGGCAGCGACGGACAGGTCACGATGGGTAACACCGTGCTGAAGCACACGGCAAAAAAAGTCAGGAAAATTTTCAACGACAGCGTTCTGGTAGGGTTCGCGGGAGCGACCTCGGACGCATTCACGCTCTTCGAAAGATTCGAGGGTAAGCTCGAACAATACAAGGGCAACCTTC
The DNA here is from genome assembly GCA_903831845.1 of uncultured Ignavibacteriota bacterium. GTDB lineage: Bacteria > Bacteroidota > Ignavibacteria > Tepidaquicellales > Tepidaquicellaceae > CAIKZJ01. The sequence goes on along the minus strand of CAIKZJ010000016.1, from coordinate 16,724 downwards.
TCCGCGCTGCAACAGAACTGGCGAAGGAATGGCGCACCGACAAGTATTTAAGAAAACTTGAGGCGCTTCTGGCAGTCGTTGGTAAAGACAAGACTCTTATAATCTCCGGCACGGGCGACGTAATTGAACCGGACGACGGTATTGTTGCGATCGGCTCCGGCGGGCAGTACGCATACGTTGCGGCAAGAATAATGATGAAATACACGAAGCTTTCGGCGCGGGAAATCGCGGAGGAAGCGCTGAAGCAGGCTGCGGATGTCTGTATTTACACGAACAGCAACATTTCAATAGAAGAATTAGATTAATTTTTTACATGGCTAAAGCGGATTCAGGCAGGGAGGAAAAAGTGAAACAATCTAAAGGAATCTTCGGACAGTTAACCCCCTCACAAATAGTAGAAGAGCTCGACAAGTACATAATCGGCCAGGAAAGCGCCAAGAAATCTGTAGCAATCGCATTAAGGAACAGATGGAGGCGGCAGCAGGTAGCGGAGAACATGAAGGACGAGATAATGCCGAACAACATTATTATGATAGGTCCTACAGGAGTCGGAAAAACTGAAATTGCAAGGCGCATATCAAAACTCGCGAACGCTCCATTCATAAAAGTAGAAGCATCAAAATTCACGGAAGTCGGTTACGTCGGACGCGACGTTGAGTCGATGATAAGGGAACTTACAGACCTCTCCGTCAACATTGTGAAAACGGAGAAACAGGAAGAAGTAAAGCTCAAAGCCGAAGAGAACGTAGTAGAAAGAATACTCGACATAGTGCTTCCGCAAATGAAGAAAAGAAACGGCGAAGTCAAGCCGGCCGAAGCGGAACCCGGAGTCGAATCCGTACCGGACGCGGATGAAGCAAATAAAAAATCGCGCGAGAAAATCAGGGAACAGCTTAAAGAAGGGAAGCTCGACGGAAGGATAATAGAACTCGACCTTTCGGGAGACAGCATGCCGATGCTTCAGGTGCTCGGGCCGATAGGGCTCGAGGAAATGGGGCTCAACCTTCAGGATCTTTTCGGGAACCTGATGCCGAAGAAATCAAGAAAGAGAAAATTAACGATTGCCGAAGCAAAGAAAGTTCTGATGCTAGAAGAATCACAGAAACTTATTGATATGGATACGGTAATCAGAGAAGCCGTTGACAAGGTCCAGAATTCGGGAATAGTGTTCATTGACGAAATAGACAAGATAGCGGGTTCGCAGAAGCAATCCTCCACTGCCGACGTTTCAAGGGAAGGTGTGCAGAGGGACCTGCTTCCCATAGTTGAGGGTTCGACAGTTATAACCAAATACGGTCCGGTAAAGACTGATCACATACTATTCATAGCCTCCGGCGCATTTCACATTTCGAAACCCAGCGACCTCATACCGGAGCTTCAGGGCAGGTTTCCGATACGAGTGGAACTTAACAGCCTGAACGAGGATGATTTTTACAAAATACTCACGCAGCCGCAGAACGCGCTTATAAAGCAGTATACGGCGCTTCTTGAAACCGAAAACGTGCGGCTTAAATTCAGCGATTCGAGCATTAAGGAAATCGCGAAGGTCGCAGCGGAAGTTAACGAACAGGTTGAGAACATCGGAGCGAGAAGGCTGCACACAATTCTGACCAATCTTCTCGAGGACATACTTTTCGATGTTCCTGACAGGATGAAAAAGGCTTCAATTGAAATAAACAGGGAACTTGTCAGCGAGAAACTTAGCAAAATTGTCAAGAACCGCGATTTAAGCAGGTATATACTTTAAATAATTACTGAAGATGAAAAAAACAATTGCAGTATTACTGATGGTTCTATTCGTTTCCGGAATTTCTTATTCGCAGAAGAAGACCGGAAGTTCGGGAGTTTACGGAGGTCTGGGTTATTCCATACTGTTCTTCACAAACTCCGATGTGACGAACGTTTATCCTTCGTTTGATTTCAGGAGAAACTCAGTGAAATCGGAAGTGAACCCATATTTCGGCTATCAGCCGACGAAGAGTTTCGCTTTTGAATTCTCTCCGTCGATTGTTTATACCAGCACGAGCGCGGACAAGGGCTTTTACTATTCGCAGACGGGGCTGAACGCGGACAGGTATTATTATTATCCGAGAAACGTTTTTCTGTTCATGATGCCGATAAACGTAAAAGTTAAAATGTTTCCGTTTGCGCAGAGGAGTTATTCCGCGGCAGACGGAATATTTTTCGCAGTTGCCGGCGGACCGATGATGATCAGGGAAGAATACGACAACGAGATTTTCAACGACATTACACTGACATATCAGCGGGGTCTGGAAACGAAAAGCAATACAATGTGGACAGGGGACCTGCAGCTAAGCATAGGTTATTCTTCTCCTTCGCAGCTTGCTTACGGTTTCGAGCTTGGTTACAGGTTTGTGCCGCTTCCCGTTGACAGGAAGTTTCCTTTGATGTCTTCAATTGCGAGTAATTTCAACGGAGTGCTTGCTTCGATAAAAATAGGATACAGTTTCTAAAAAGTATCAATGATTTTAATGAAATAAAAAACCCGCTGACGCGGGTTTTTTGTTATACGGAGTCAGAATTTATTTCGCATCGAGAATTGCTTTCATTCCCTCGATTGATTTGGTGATAACGGTACCGGGAATCTTAATAACCGCGCCTATCTGCGCTATGAAACTTCCTTTTACGTCTCCGGTTTTATATGTTGTGAAGCCGATTCTGTAAAGGCCTTTCACGAGCGATTTTTCCGGGCTGCTTGTGTTGCTTGAGATTCGCATCAGAGAATTGTATTTGTTGCCTGACGGCTGTTTGGGAAGTTCGCCGGAATCGTCGTTCTGCGCCATCGTTGTCCATTTCGCGTTCTTCACGTTCTCGACGAAATTTGAATCGTTGAATAACACATCGGATTTATCCAGACAGATCCAGGTATCGAAATAACTCGAATGGTCTGTCGAATTTTCCTTATACTCGTCCATCACATAATCGAGTTTTTCCGGGCTCAGGTCCTTGGGAACCGGAGATACCATTCTGATACCGAGTTCGGGAATTGCCGCGGGAATCCACAGGTAAAGGTAGAAATATTTTTTTCCGCCGCGCTCTTCGTCCGCAACCATTCCGGGTTTAATAAAACCGAAATAGCTTCTTACGTCAGTGTAGGGGATACGGACTTCATGCCCGAATACAGTTTTCTTGCCAAGGTCGGCGTCGAAAGTCGGAAGGTCCTGCGCTTTTATACCTTTAGTGAAAAACAGAAACAGTGCGACAACAATGAGAATTTTTTTCATAGCATTAGTTTATTTTATAAATGAGTTAGATTTGATTAATACCCTTATATGCAAATTTAAAGAAAATATTTCTGAATAATGAGGTATTAATGTTTAATAATATTGCCGCAAGGAAATAAAAAACCCGCCGGGAAGCGGGTTTATAATCAATAAGCGATTAAAATCAGTCTTTCAGAAGTTCTCTTGCTATAACTATCTTCTGAATTTCACTTGTTCCTTCGTAAATTTCTGTGATCTTAGCGTCTCTAAGGTACCTTTCAACGAGATATTCACGGACATATCCGTAACCGCCGTGTATCTGTATGGCTTCGAGCGCGTTATTGACAGCTACCCGGCTCGCATAAAGCTTTGCCTGTGCAGCCTCTTTTGCATATTTCTCATGCGCGTCTTTTTTCAGGGCGGCCTGCAGAATGAGCAGTCTGGCTGTTTCAACGTTTACGGCCATGTCTGCAAGTTTGAACTGAATCGCCTGAAGTTCGCTGATTGGTTTATCGAATGCTTTTCTTTCCTTCGAGTATTTTATTGCGGCTTCTAGCGAAGCTGAAGCTATTCCAAGGGCCTGAGAAGCGATACCTATGCGTCCGCCGTTCAGAGTTTCCATGGCTATCCTGAATCCGAGGCCTTCTTCGCCTAGAATATTGTCCTTATGGACTCTGACGTTATTGAGACCTATCGAGCATGTATCGGAGCTTCTTATACCCAGTTTATCTTCCTTCTTGCCTATTTCAAAACCCTCTAACGTTTTTTCTACTATAAAAGTGGTAATACCCTTATATCCTTTGGACTTATCCGTCTGCACCTGAATTAAATAATAGTCAGCTTTAGTGCCGTTGGTGATCCAGTTTTTCATACCGTTGAGTATGTAATAGTCGCCGTCCTTTTCGGCAACCGTTTTCTGGTTAGTAGCGTCGCTTCCTGCTTCCGGTTCGGAAAGACAGAACGCGCCGAGTTTCTGACCCATAGCAAGCGGTTTCAGGTATTTCTCTTTCTGTTCGGGGGTACCCCATTTTTCGAGTCCGAAGCAAACAAGCGAGTTGTTTACGGACATAATCACACCTACGGATGCGTCAACTTTTGAAATTTCCTCCATAGCAAGGACATAGCTCACGGTATCGAGTCCGGCTCCGCCCCATTCGGGTGAAACCATCATACCCATAAATCCGAGTTCACCGAGTTTAGCGATAATGTCAGTGGGAAATTCGCATGTAACATCGCGTTCTACCGAGGACGGAGCAATTTCGTTCTCGGCGAAATCCTTCGCGGCATCTCTTATTTGAATTTGTTCTTCAGTAAATTGAAAGTCCATCTATATTGTTTTAAAGTTATTAAATAGCTTATTTGACCCTCAAGGGGAAATTACTTAGAATAATCGTAAAAACCTTTTCCGCTTTTTCTTCCGAGATATCCTGCCGATACCATTTTCTTCAGCAGGGGACAGGGGCGGTATTTCGTGTCACCCAGTCCGTCATGGAGAACCTCCATAATGAAAAGGCATACATCGAGGCCGATGAAATCGGCAAGTGTAAGCGGACCCATAGGATGATTCATCCCGAGTTTCATTACGGTGTCGATAGCCTGCGGTTCCGCGACGCCTTCCATCACACAGTATATAGCTTCGTTTATCATCGGCATGAGTATCCTGTTAGAGATGAATCCGGGAAAATCGTTGACTTCAACGGGCACCTTTTCGATTTTTTCGGTGACCGATTTAATCATATCGTAAGTTTCCTGAGAAGTTGCAAGCCCTCGTATAATCTCCACGAGTTTCATCATCGGAACGGGGTTCATGAAATGCATACCGATTACTTTCTCCGGGCGGGAAGTGACGGCCGCTATTTCAGTTATTGAAATTGACGATGTGTTAGTCGCGAGTATAGCATCCTTGCGGCTTTCCCTGTCGAGAAGGGTGAATATCTTTTTCTTCGTATCGGGATTTTCAGTTGCCGCTTCGACTATGAGTTCCGAGTTTTTGGCGTCGGAAAGATTCAGCGATGTTTTTATGTTTGACAGCGTTTTCGTTTTATCGTCTTCTGTTATTGTGCCTTTTTTTACCTGTCTGTCGAGGTTACCCGTAATCGTTTTAATTGCCTTATCAAGATACTCCTGCTTGACGTCGATAAGCGTAACGTTAAAACCATACTGAGCGAAAACATGGGCAATACCGTTTCCCATTGTGCCTGCTCCGATGACCGAAATATTTAAGATATCCATGTTGTTATTTTAATTATTATTAAAACAAAGCATTAAGCAATAAAATTCAATTAAAGCCGTTCTATAATTAAAGCGCTTGCTTCTCCACCGCCGATGCAAAGAGTTGCGAGGCCGTACTTCTTATTATGCTGGCCCAGAACGTTTATAAGTGTAGTGAGTATTCTGGCACCGCTCGCGCCTATCGGGTGTCCGAGAGCAACAGCGCCTCCGTTAACATTGACTTTCGCCGTATCGAGTCCTGCTACTTTTATTACTGATAACGCCTGAACCGCGAATGCCTCATTGATTTCAAACAGGTCGATATCTTCAATTTTCATTCCTGCTTTTTTCACGACATTCTGGATTGCGTAAGCCGGAGCGGTAGTGAACCATTCAGGTTCCTGAGCGTAGGATACCTGCGCGATTACCTTCGCAAGAGGTTTCAGCCCTAGTTCTTTGGCTTTATCCGCTGACATTACTACGAGTGCAGAGGCTCCGTCGTTTATCTTTGAAGCGTTGAAAGCTGTAATCGTTCCGTCTTTCTGGAATGCCGGTTTGAGAGCGAGTCCTTTTTCGAAATTTGTTTTCTTGGGTTCTTCGTCGTCGGAAATTAACGTCGTTCCTTTTTTATCTTTTATTTCGACCGGGACTATTTCGTCCCTGAAGAGTCCTTTTTCGATTGCGTTTAGCGCGCGTTTATAGCTTTCCACAGAAAAATCGTCCTGTTCCTTGCGCGGGATATTGAGTTCGCGCGAGCAGAGTTCGCCTGCGCTGCCCATATGGAAATTATTGTAACAGTCCCAGAGTCCGTCATGAACCATACCGTCGATTATAGCGCCGTTGCCCATTCTGTAGCCTGTACGGGCTTTAGGAAGATAATAGGGAACATTGCTCATCGATTCCATGCCGCCTGCTATAACTATTTCAGCGTCCCCGGCTATGATCGCCTGTGCTGCCAGCATTACTGCTTTAAGTCCGGAGCCGCAGACCTTGTTGATAGTCATACAGGGTACCGATTTCGGCAGCCCGGCATAGATTGAAGCCTGTCTTGCGGGCGCCTGGCCTATTCCGGCGGGCAGCACGCAGCCCATTATCACTTCCGAAACGTCCTCGGGTTTAATACCGGCCCTGCTGACGGCTTCTTTTATGACTATTGCGCCCAACTGCGGGGCTGTAAGAGATGATAATGCGCCCTGAAAACTGCCGATAGGTGTTCTCACGGCTGATACTATAACAACTTCTTTCATAATTGAAAATTATAAGTTTATGTTCAATTTAGGATTTAGCGAGATAACAAAAATATTGAACAAAATAAATTCCAAAAAATTGCAATACGTCAGGGAAAAAATATGTTGCTAACGCAAAAATACCCTTATAAATATGCAAATGAGTTATTAAATTACGAAAACACATTTACAAAATTTAATCTGTATAGGGATGAAAAAACTTTTCCTTCTTTTCCTCATTGCGATAACAACAATCACAATCAACACAGCAGGGGCGTTCTACATCTGCCAGGGATTCGACAATCCGAGTTTTCCGCCGGCAGGATGGACTCTGAATACTACAAACACATTCAACTGGGACTGGGCGATCATTTGCTCCGGTTACGGGACCAGTTTCGGCTCCTGCAAGGCGAACATGTCAGACGCGAATTCGGGTTTGACGTTCGACATGATAACGCCGCAATTTACGGCCGCAGTTTCGGGCGACTCTCTAATATTTGACCATGCATATGCCACATACGGCAGCTCTAACGACCAGATGAAGATCTGGTATTCAACAGACAACGGGACCACATGGGCGCAGCTCGTGCTTCTGAACGGCGGAACGTCGGGCGAACTCGTTACGGCGCCGGCGACAGGCCTTGCATTCGTACCGACCCCGACGCAATGGGCGACGAAAAGATACGGGCTTCCGGCGGGAACGAATAAATTGAAATTCCAGGCGATTTCGGCTTACGGGAACAACCTGTATCTCGATAACATAAAGATCGGGACGCAGTATTCAAACGATGTCGGAGCGAGCGGTTTCAAGAGATACGCAAAGGTATTTGCTCCGGGCGTCATTGACACGCCGAAAGTATACGTAAGGAATTTCGGAACAACTACGCAGAACATACCGGTTACGCTCACTATATCGCCGGGCGGATATTCGCAGACACAGACTGCAACAAGTATAGCTCCGGGCTCTTCGTACATTGTCACATTCCCGACATGGACGGTACCGGCAAACGGCACGACGATAACAATGAAGGCGTACACAACATTGAGCGGCGACCAGAATATTTCAAACGATACGATTTACAACACTTACTATTCCTCAACGAATCCGAGAAACGTGCTTATAGAGTACTGCACAGGCACCTGGTGTCAGTGGTGTCCCTGCGCCAAGGGAAGGATACTCGATCTTGAGGTATATTATCCGCAGACTAACGTGATTGCGTATCACGGAGGCAGCACATCTGATCCGTACATCAATTTCAACGGCAACAACATACTCACTTTGTTCGGAATGAACGCATATCCGACGGGGACGATTGAAAGGACGACAAATCCTGCGACATGCGGATACAGCGATTTTGTCGAAAGACCGTTCATGAGATACCTGAATTCTCCGGTATCGCCGGTTAAGATCGATATCGTTACGCAGAATTACAACGCCGGAACGCGCACATTAAACGTGAATCTCAATATGACAGCTTTATCCACTTTAAGCGGTCAGTACAAGGTTAACTACGTTATTACGGAGGACAACCTCGTTTACAATCAATCGGGAAACACATACTGCACTGGCGGTACTTCATACGTCCACAAATGGGTTGCAAGGAACATGGTGAACACGGCCACGGGCGAGAACGTCAACACCGGAGGCACATGGACGAACGGACAGGTTATAAATAAATCATTCAGCACTGTGCTGGGAACCGGCTGGCTGGAAGCTAACTGCCATCTTTTAGTATTCGTTTACAAGGATGCTTCGCCGTTATACAACGCGGAAATCCAGCAGTCGATACAGACAGGAGTTACGCTGACGGGAATAAACCAGCAGCCTGAACTGCCGACAAAGTTCGAACTCGGACAGAACTATCCGAACCCGTTCAATCCTGTGACAAACATAAAATTCGCGGTACCCAAGAACGGCAACGCGAGCCTTAAAATATATGATGTGACGGGAAAACTCGTGGCGACGTATCTTGAGGGGTATGTAACGGCTGGTTACTACAACGCGGAGATAAACGGAAACGAACTTTCGATCGGCGTTTATTTCTACACGCTGAAGACCGAAGGATTTACCGAAACGAAGAAAATGATGCTTGTAAAATAATGCAAAGTGTAAATTTGAAAATGCAAATTTACAGTTAAAAGTTTAAAGTTGTTGCAAAGAATAACCCCTCTAATGAGGGGTTTTCTTTTTTGTGGTTCCCAAAGAGGACTTTGGGAACCAGTCAGTTGTTGGTGTATAAAAACAAAGCCCCTCGAAAGAGGGGCTTTGTTTATATACAAAGTATTAAATAATTTATTTAATCAAAATCATTTTCTTTGTTTCTCTGAAGTTTCCGGCGGTTAGAGAATAGAAATAAATTCCGCTTGAAAGAGCCTTGCGTTCGTAATCAAGAACATTAAATAAAGCCTCATACGAGCCCGGTTTCAGTCTTTCGTTTACGAGAGCAGCGATTTCTTTTCCGGTAATGTCGTATACCTTAAGCGAAACAAAACCTTCATCCTTTACGTCGAATTTAATTTTTGTAGAAGGATTAAAAGGGTTCGGATAGTTCTGATACAGAGAGAATGAGGAAGGAGCAGACGAATTTATGGTTTTAATGCCAATAATGTCTCCGCAAGTGATAGTTTTTAATATCGTCCCGTTTTCTCCGAACATATATCCGGTGTCCCTGCATGGAAAAATAATATTGTTCAGGTTACTGCCCGAAGTCGACAATTGAGAGTACCAGGACAGGCCCGCGTTAGTGGTTTTTTTGATAAGTCCGTAATCGCCGCATATATATCCTGTTGACTGGTCAGTAAAAAACACATAATTCAAGTCATACGAAGAATTAATGTTCATTTGATACCAGTTCGAACCCCCGTTTGTCGTTTTCAGCGCCGTCCCTGAATTTGCGATGATATATCCGTTATTATTATCTGTAAAAAAAACACCGGAAGGTATTTTGTTCGTGACAGAGGCATTTCCCGACCAGTTAAGTCCGCCATTTGTAGATTTAGTGAAACCTCCCAGATAATCGACAGCGTAATAGTTTAACGAATCTCTGATATATCCGCCTGTCAGCCACATAAGCGGGATATCGTAAGTAACAAAGTTAACCCCTCCGTTGTACGTTTTCATCAAAGTGCAGGACTCATCGACTGATGAAAATCTTACTGAATCGAACATTTTAAGCACATAATGCGCGGGAGAGCCTGCAGACCATGCTGTTATCCAGTTCGTGCCTCCGTTTGTTGTCTTAAAAATCTGACCGTGGGAAGAACCGGCAATACCGAGATTTTCATTAATGAAGGAAACGGATACCAACGGATATTCCGTATTTATGTTTTTATAATACCAGTCTATACCGCCGTTTTTTGTTATAATGACTTTTCCGCTGTCAGAAACGGCAAATCCCGTTTTATTATTCAGGAAACAAGAGCTGCGAATATTCGAAGAAATAAAAGGCTGGTTGGTAATCCAGTTTGCTCCGCCGTTCGTAGTTTTTTTTATGAGACCGTTCTGACCTGCAATAAATCCCGTATTGGCATTTTTAAATTTACTGTAATAAATAAGTTCTGTGCTTCCTATGTTTAAGGCTTGCCAGTTCAAACCGTAATCATGAGAAATGTAGACTGCTCCGTTATACCCCGTCGCAACCGCCAGACTATCGGTAATCGAAAGAGACATGAATTTTCCCGAAGCATAAGAACAGACACTATTCCAGTTGACACCCCCATTTGTAGTTCTGTCAATAAATCCGGCTGTCCCTGTAGCGCCCGCCGCGATTCCGGTATTTGAATCAAAAAATCTCACAGGGTAGACGAAAATATTCGACATTGGACGGGAATAAATACTGTTCCAGTTTGCACCCTGATTGGTGGTTTTAATGATATTACTTGTTCCATTAAATCCATCGGCATAGGATGCGAATCCGGTAACATCATTAATGAATTGCAGACTATAATAATATCCGTTCACATGTTTAACCTCTGTCCAGTTACTACCGCCGTTGGTGGTTTTCAAAAGACTCGTAGCATCTGTCAGAAATCCTGTTTGTGCATTTATGAAAACAGATAAACTATTATTACTGGTACTTTCATGCAGATTGGTCCAGACCAAACCTCCGGTTGAAGTTTTCATTAATAAATTCTGGGACGAATTAATGTCCATGTACCATCCGCACACATAACCTGTAAGTTGATTAAGGAAATAAACGCTGCTTAAATGAAGCGCAGTGCCTGTATAGATCGGATATAGACTCCCGCCGTAATTATATGTAACAAATAAAATTCCTTCGCTATTTCCTAAGTAGTTTATATTCTGGTCAAGTGAAAACCCCGAAGAATATGTGCTTCCGTATGAGTGCGTGTTCAGCCAGAACCAGCCCTGCTGCGGAAAGCAGTCATTAATATTAAAAATAAAATTTGTAAGTGTGATTAATATTATCAGAAGTGTTTTTCTGTATTTCAGACTGCAGTTCGCGGTTCTCAGTAAAACAGATAATTTTTGATCCGGGGAAATCATGATTTTATCTTATGTTGAGTTAAATATATTTGAAAAAAATCGTGATTACAAGAGTAATATGATTCGGGAATAAATAGGATTCGGATGCAGGGATAATTATTTCTTCAAAATTATTTTTGAGCAAACAAAAGCCCCTCGGAAGAGGGGCTTTGTATTATGTCTATTTCTATTATGTTGGTTATTATTTTGCAGCTTCGATAATCGTGATGAAGCTGTCGGCTTTAAGTGCGGCGCCGCCTATAAGGCCGCCGTCTATGTTGTTCATGCTGAGGAGTTCCTTCGCGTTCTTGTCGTTCATGCTGCCGCCGTAGAGTATGCGGGTTCTTCCCGCGATAGTTGCGTTGTAAAGGTTCTCAAGCGATTTCCTTATTTCAACGTGCATTTCTTCCGCCTGCTGGGGTGTCGCGGTCTTGCCCGTGCCTATTGCCCAGACCGGTTCGTAAGCAATCACGATATTATCCATATCTGCCGCGCAGACGTCCTTAAGACAGAGAGTAACCTGCTCGTCGACGATTTTCTTTTCGATTCCCTGTTCACGCTGTTCGAGAGTTTCGCCGACGCAGAGAATTGGTTTCAGGTCTTTTTCAAGCGCCTTGAGGACTTTGAAATTTATAATATGGTTTGTTTCGTGGAAATACTGGCGGCGTTCGCTGTGTCCGAGAATGACGTATTCGCATCCTACAGCTTTAAGCATTGACGCCGATATTTCGCCCGTGAACGCGCCGTCGTCCTTGAAGTGGATGTTCTGACCGCCGTACTTTATGTTTGTCCCGCTTAATTCATCTTTTGCCGCAGGTATGCAGAGAAACGGAGGGCAAATTACCGCTTCCACTTTTTCCGAAGTTTCTTTGTTCAGTTTTGTTTTCAGTTCGTTCATAAGAGCTTTCGCTTCGTCGAAAGACTTGTTCATTTTCCAGTTGCCTGCTACGATTTTTTTTCTCATGGTGATATTCTTTCTTATGTTTATGTTCTAACGGCCTGGCCGTTATAGCTTTATATTAATTATTTTGTGTTATCAAATTATTTTTAGGGTTCTTTAGCCCACCCCCGCCCCGACGTACGTCGGGGCACCCCCGCCAGCGGGGGACAATTATACTGCTTTAAATTCTTTGAGAACTCTGTCTTTTGCTTTGGAGTGCTCCACAACCGGAAAGGGATAGTCTTTTCCGATTATCACTCCGTACTGTTTCTGCTGTTCCTGACTCATCGCGTTCGGTTCGTGTATGTACTTTACCGGGACGTTTGTTAGTTCGGGAACATATTTTTTGATGTAAACGCCTTCAGGGTCGAATTTAGCGCTCTGAAGGTAGGGATTGAATATACGGAAATAAGGCTGCGCGTCGCATCCCGTCGAAGCGCTCCACTGCCAGCCGCCGTTGTTCGATGAAAAATCCAGGTCTATAAGATGTTCAGCGAAATATTTCTCGCCCCATTTCCAGTCGATGAAAAGGTCTTTTGTCAGAAACATTGCTGTTATCATCCGAACCCTGTTGTGCATCCGGCCTTCGGTATTTAACTGCCGCATACCGGCGTCAACAATTGGATAACCCGTCTTACCTTCGCACCATTTCCTGAAAAGGTCTTTATCATAAGACCATTTTATCTTGTCGTACTGCTTTTTAAACGCTCCATCAATAACATATGGGAAATGGTTCGTTATGTTGTAATAGAATTCCCTCCAGAGAAGTTCGTTTATCCAGGTTCTTACCTCATCTTTTGAATTCGTTTCGTTGAGTTTCTTTAGAGCCGCTCTGTAACATTCGCGGATGCTGACTGTCCCGAAATGCAGGTGAGGGGAGAGGAGACTTGTGCCGTCGGTGCCCGGAAAATCCCTTTGGGATTTATATTTCTCCATTCCTTGCCTGTAAAATCTCTTCAATAATTCAAGCCCTTCGGTCCTGCCGCCTTTCAGAGTATTACCTTCATCCGTCTTTAAGTCATATTTTGGGACATTTGCAGGAGCAAATTCCTTGAAATCTTTGGTTTTTCCGAAATCGCATTTCGCTTCCGAGTAATGACGGTCGCTCAAAAGGGACTCACAGCGGTTTTTAAAAGGTGTATAGACAGTATAAGGAAGCCCGTCGGGCTTCAAAACCTCGCCTGTATCGAACAAAGTCGTGTCGTCAACAAGTCTAAGTTCAGAACCCTTTGACTTCAGAAAATCCGATATTTTCCTGTCTCTTTCAATGCAGTAAGGCTCGATCTGTCTGTCAGCATAGACTAAAGATTTATTTCGTATAATTCCATTGAAAGCATTAAGGCTATTACCCATAAAAATATGCAGGTTATAGCCTTTTTGATGAAGTCCGTTCTCTAAATCATTAAGGCATCCGTTCAGGAAGTTAATTCTCTTTTCGCCGAAGTACTTGTACGAATTATTGTTCTTTATATAAAGGATAAGAATTTCGTCATCCGGCTGAAGTTCATCCAGAAAAACTTTCAGGACTCTGTTGTCCTGAAGTCTCAGATTTTTCCTGAACCAGAGGATTTTAACCATTTTCGACCTGAGGTTTTCTTTCGAGGAAAGAATGGCTCGTTAGTTTGACGAAAGTGGCTTTATTCTGATAATCTTTAATATTCAGCGAGTTAAGGTAACTCATAGAAGACTGGAGGCCTTCCCTGTATTCCTTGATTAATTTGGAAACATTTCCTTTATAAGGAACGAGAGACTCTTCGCCTTCGATATAGTTCTTATTTTCCTGTTTCACGGCAAATGAAGCGCTTCCGCAGTACTTTTTCCAGCGCTGGTTATTGTATTTCAGCACGTCGCCGGGGGCTTCTTCCGTACCGGCAAGAACTCTTCCGAACATGACGGCGTCGCATCCGAGCGCGATAGCTTTGCACATCGCTCCTGGGGTGCTTATACCGCCGTCGGCTATTATCTTAACGTCGCTTTTCAGCTCGTCTTTTGCGGACAGCGCGCGCATTATCGCGTCGACCTGGCCAATGCCGATGCCTGATTTTATTGAAGTGGAGCACATCGCGCCGTTGCCGATACCGACGCGGATGGCGTCCACGCCGAGATTAATAAGGAATTTAGTCGTCTCCGCGCTTGCCACGTTACCGGCGATAATCTGAAGTTTGTATTTATCGACTACCGGTTTTATTGACTTAAGGTATTTCTCTATCATTTTCGAGCCGCCGTTTGCGATATCGATGCAGAATATCTTAACACCGTAATCGGCGAGTTTTTTAAGTCTGTCGATATCGGTTGTTGAATTAATTCCCACGGCTGCGGATTTGAACTCGGAGCCGTTGAGATTATTTTCTTCGAATTCCTTTATCTGTTCTTCGACTGTATTGAACCTGTGAATAATACCGAGGCATTTAAGGTCCGCGAGAGATTTTGCCATTTTACCGCCGCACACAGTGTTCATGGGAGAGGCGATAATCGGAACGGCAAGTTTTACACCGCAGAAATCGACAGAAGTATCGCAGTCCGCGCGGTGCTGTACTTCCGAGATCTGGTTCGGAAGAAGCGAGACGTCGTCATAAGTGAGCGAGTCGTCAGTTAATATGTTTTTATATGACATTTTTCTTTCTTTTATTCAATCAAAAAGGGAAAGACAAGAATATCCTTCTTTCCCTTTGAAATATTTAATTAAAACTTATCCTGCAAGCGCCTGTGTAACCTTGTCGGCAGCGTCCTGAAGCGTGTCAGCGGGAATGAGGTTCAGTCCCGAGTCTTTCAGAATCTGTCTTGCTTCCTCGGCGTTCGTTCCCTGAAGCCTGACGACGACGGGAATATTGAGGTTGAGGTTTCTCGATGCCTGTACGACGCCGTTAGCCACGCGGTCGCAGCGCACGATACCGCCGAATATGTTAATGAGTATGGCCTTGACGTTCGGGTCGGTCAGGATAATCCTGAAACCGTTTTCGACCGTCTCTGCCGATGCAGTACCGCCGACATCGAGGAAGTTTGCAGGTTCGCCGCCCGCGAGTTTGATAAGGTCCATCGTGCCCATCGCGAGCCCCGCGCCGTTGACCATGCATCCGACGTTGCCGTCGAGTTTGATGTAATTAAGATTCGATTTCGACGCTTCGATTTCGAGCGGGTCTTCTTCGTTGAGGTCTCTTAACACTTCGAAGTCTTTATGCCTTATAAGGGCATTGTCATCGAGATTTATCTTCGCGTCGAGAGCGAGTATTTTGTCATCGTTCGTGATTATCAGGGGATTTATCTCGAGAAGCGAGGCGTCTGACTCGGTATATGCCTTGTAGAGCGCCATTATGAACTTCGTGAAATCCTTGAACGCGTTACCTTCCAGCTTGAGACCGAACGCGAGTTCTCTTGCCTGATAGCTCTGAAGTCCGATAGACGGTTCAATCCATACTTTGATAATCTTCTCGGGAGTTTCCTCGGCGACTTTTTCAATCTCGACGCCGCCTTCAGTTGAAGCCATTATAACGTCCTTTGAATTTGTCCTGTCGAGAAGGATTCCGAGATAAAGTTCTTTCTTATAGTCGAGTCCTTCAGCGACGAAAAGCGTCTGAACTTCCTTGCCTTCGGCGCCTGACTGGTGTGTTACGAGAATATTTCCGAGAATTTTCGAAGCGTATTCCTTAGCTCCTTCAACGTTTGAGCCGAAGAATTTAACGCCTCCGTTGACTATCACTTCCGAACGGTTGTGTTTGTTGTAGACGATGCCTTTTCCTCTTCCGCCGGCATGAATCTGCGATTTAACAACGAATTGCTGAACGCCTTTTTCGCGCAGCGTATTCACAGCGTTGTCGAATTCATCCATTGATTTGATGGCCACACCGTCCTGTACGGCGACGCCGTATTTTTTCAGGATTGCTTTTGCCTGATACTCGTGTATTTTCATTAATTATTGGTTTAGTTATTTATTATCCTTATCAAATTTCTTCGAAAGCGAATCGAGTTTTTCCACTGCCTTCTTGAGAGAATCAATGTTGGCCTTGTTAAACGCCGAATCAACCTTTTGAAGATTCTTGTCAATAGTCTCGTCGATTTTCTTGTTAACTTTTTCGGAGACTTTTTCGGTAACCCTGCTGCAGCTGAGTATACCCATGAGCACTAATATTGCAACAAAAAATTTGAAATAATTCATATTATTTAATTATTTTTTTGCTAGTCGATTTTGCCTGCATGAAGAGAAGCAGATAATCCCTTCCGCCTGCTTTGGAGTCCGTACCGCTCATGTTGAAACCGCCGAACGGGTGAACGCCGACGAGAGCTCCGGTGCATTTTCTGTTAAGATACAAATTTCCGACGAAAAATTCTTCATCCGCTTTTTGAAGTTTCTTTTTGTTCTTTGAATATGCCGCGCCCGTAAGACCGTACATGGTACCGTTTGCGATTCTGAGAGAATCGTCGAAGTTCGGCGATTTGATAACGGCGAGCACGGGTCCGAAGATCTCTTCCTGCGCGATAGTATCGTTAGGTTTCACATTCTTGATTATTGTCGGTTCGATGAAATGGCCGCCCGGAAGGTCCTTTCCTCCGTGAATGACCTCGCCGCCTTCCTGTACGGCTGTCGCTATGTAGCCCATTATCTTTTCCTTAGACCTGGCGTTGATGACCGGACCGAGGTT
>CAIKZJ010000015.1 GCA_903831845.1 uncultured Ignavibacteriota bacterium | reverse complement strand
GTCGTTTCCGCTTGTTCCCGTTTCAATAACACAGGCGATAGTCGGCGCCGTGATAGGAATCGGCTTCGCGAAGGGCGGCCGTTACATAAATTACAGGATTCTCGGAAAGATAGGCGCGGGCTGGGTTATAACGCCGCTTGCTTCCGGAATAATATGCCTTGTTCTTCTCTTCATAATGCAGAACGTTTTCAACCGCGAGGTTTACACTGCGCTGAAATACGAAATTAACAAGCCGGTACTGCGGCAGATAGAAAAATGGGGCGTGCCCACCGGAAACTTCACGAACATCAAGGACACTACGTTTGAAAGCCAGCAGGAATTCCGCGGATTCCTGACGGAGCTCGGATACGATAAGGAAGAATACATGTTCAGGATTTTCAAGGGCGCCAGGATTGAGCATTTCCGCATCGATTCAAACTACGCCAGGGAAAAAATGAATCCGAACGTATTCACGCCCGGACAGACAGGTTCAATAAAGCAGATGCATAACGAAACGTTCAGTCATAAGTGGATGCTTTTCGAGAGAATGAAATCGCTTTCAGATGAATGGGCCGATCTGCCGAAAATCCCGCAGAATGAGTATCTCAACAAAGAGCTTGAGGATAAACGCGAGACGATAGCCGATTTCTTCAGGATAAAATAATCAGCAGTCCTCGTCGCTTATGAGGATTGTGAATTCCGTTCCTTTTCTTCCTTCCGACTGGAGCCGCGACGGGCTTTTAAACCATATCGCTCCGCCGTGGTGTTCGATTATTTCTTTAACCACCGATAGACCAAGGCCCGTTCCTTCAACGCCGCTTTTCTTCGCGTTTGACGAGCGGTAGAATTCTTTGAACATTTTGTCTTTGTCTTCATCGGGAATGCCTATTCCGTTGTCCGCGACCGTCACGAACGTGTCGCATTCTCTTTCCTCGATAATCGTTTCGACTATTCCGCCGTGCGTGTTGTATTTAATCGCGTTGCCGATAAGATTCGAGAGCGCAAGCTCGAAGAGGCCTCTGTCTATCTTGACGGGTTTTGGCGCGGGCCGCAGGTCGGATATCCTGAGCTCCACGCCGGATGTTTTCGCCTGTACGCCGCGTTTCTTATACATGTTTTTCAGAAGCTCTATAATGTCGATTTCGTCTTTCTTGAGGTTCTCAAGAAGTTTGAGTTTGGAAATATTGAGAACGTCGTTTATGATGTTTATCGCTTCGTCGCTTCTGGCTCTCGCCCTGTAAACCCTGTCGCGGGCGGATTTTGTAACCTCACCGGCGTATCCTTCGAGTATAATGTCGAGGTTCGACTGCACCGCTACGATAGGTGTCTTGATTTCGTGGACAACGCCCATCGTGTATTTCATCTTCATCTTTTCCGCCTGGCTCAACTTGTCAAGCGTCATCTTAAGGTCCTGCGACCTTCTGTAATGCGCGCTTGTGACGTTGTTCGCGAGAAACACGCTGACGAAAATCATGATTCCGTATGCGGATACGAACACAATAATGTATCTTACGTTGTCGTAAAGCGGCGCCGCGAGCATGTTGCCGAACGGATGGTGCTCTATAATTCCCTGCATTTCAAGCACCGAGACAAGAGCTATGTAAAAAACCGACACGCCCGAAAGCGTGTAAACAACGGCGCCCGGGAGAATCATGCTTCCGATTATCATGTGAAAAACAAAGAAAAAATAAAACGGGCTTTCTATTCCGCCCGAATAATAGGAAACAAGCGCAATAACCAGAAGGTCGAGCACTATCTGGTTAAAGGCAAAGTGAAGAGGGTTGAATTTGTCCGTCTCGTTCTTAATGAAACCCTTCGCGTCTATGTAGCTGTAAAGCGTGTTCAGCAGAAAAAGAGAGGCGGTTATTATGGTCATCGCCCAGAGCTGTTCATCGCTGAACCCGATCTTAAATACATACTGCATAACAAGCAGGAAAACGGCCATGGCGCCGGCAACCGTATAGCGTATGCTGATAAACCATCTGTTACGGGACGAAATGAGTGCCCATAACTGTTCGAAGTCTATCGTATGTTTTGGAATGAAGTTAAACATTCCGGCGCGTTTAGTTTAAATGAGACGGATAATGTATAATTGTCAACTTACAGGGAAAAAACAATGCCCCGGAAAATCTTAATAGTAGATGTTTGTAACTTCTATTATCTCGGCGTCTTTATCTTTCTCTTTAAGGAATTTTATGAAATCCTTATTGATGTACTCCGAGTGGCTCTTTTCGTACTCTTTAAGCAGGCCTGCAATTTCGGCATATTTAAGAGAACTCTTAAAGAAGTTCAGTTCTTCCTTGTCGTCGAAAATTCTGTAATAAAACATTTTTGCTCCCGCGTATTTTATATTAATATTTCATCTGCGTGAAGAATGTCCGTGAACAGTTCGTTCTTTATGGTGTCCGCGTTCTTCTTTGCGTTGGCAAGCGACGTTATGATGTACCTGCTCGCTATGAATTTTTTTCTGGGTTCTTTTTCTGCTTCGTCAAGAAGGAGATAACCTATGTAGAGGTACGAATACAGCTCCACGAGGTCCTTTGCCGCGACATCCTGGAATTCGTTGTCCTTCTTGTCGGTGACATACTTAAGGCAGTCGTAGAATATCGCCCTGATTTCCTTTAAGTATGTCGCAAGCCTTGAAAGACCGCCCGGATAGGATTTCGCTTCCTTCTTGTCGAAATAATCTTTAAGTATGTCGTTGATTACGCCGCTTATCGCCGCTACTATCTGCAGCTGCGACGTTCCTTCGTATATGTTCGTGATTCTCGCGTCGCGGGCAAGCCTTTCAACCCTGAATTCCTTCATGTATCCGGTGCCGCCGTGTATCTGCATCGAATCGTAGGTTATCTTGTTCGCGCACTCCGTGAGCCAGTATTTCGTCATCGGCGTGAGAAGGTTCGAAAGTCTGGTGTAGTATTTCACCTCTTCGTTAAGGTCCGTTACGGACTTTCCTTCCTTTTTATACTTGTCAATTACAACCTGTGTTTTTTCCTTGAGGTCAACGATCTGTCCCGTCGCATAAAGCAGCGAGCGGTTGTATTCGACCATTACTCTCATATCGATCAGCATGTTGGCAACGGCGGGAATGTTGTAAATCGCCTTGCCGAACTGCACTCTGTCCTTCGCGTACATCAGCGCTTCTTCGTATGCCGCCTGCGAAATGCCGAGCGCCTGCGCGGATACGCCCATTCTCGCTCTGAACATCAGGTCGAAAACGTATTTAATGAGTCCGAACTTCCTCTGTCCGACGAGCTCCGCCGGAGTGTCGTTGAACTGAAGTTCGCACGTGGGCGAGCCGTGTATTCCGAGCTTGTGCTCTATTCTTCTTACCTTTACCGTCTCATCGGTGAAGCATGCGAACATGCTTAACCCTCTTCCGTCTTTTGTTCCGGGTTCTGAACGGGCGAGAACGAGATGAACGTGCGCGTTTCCGTTCGTTATGAACCTCTTAACGCCGCGGAGGAACCACTTTCCTTTTTCGTCCTGGTACGCCTGAAGTTTTACCGCCTGCAGGTCCGAGCCCGCATCGGGTTCGGTGAGCGCCATCGCGCCTGTATACTGGCCCGTGCTGAATCCGGGAATATATTTTTCTTTCTGCTCTTCTGTTCCGTATTTCTCTATCATTTCGGCAATGTCCTGAAGTCCGAAAATATTCATTAATGACGCGTCCGCTCTCGCGACCATTTCCGTCGCCATCATGTAAATCGTAAGCGGGAAATTCAGTCCTCCGAATTTTCTCGGAAGAACCATTCCCATCAGGTCGGCCATAGCAAGCTCTTTCAGGTTCTGCTGCGTGCCTTTCGCGTAATCGACTTTGCCGTCTGCGAACTGCGCTCCCTCAATATCGACATCCGCCGCTCTTGCTGCGATGTAGTTGCCGGTAAGGTCGCCCGTCATTTCGAGAACCTTGCGGTAGTTTTCCATCGCGTCTTCATAGTTCACGGGCGCGTAATTAAAATCCTTTGCCTGTTCAAAATTATCCTCCGCCATTTCAACTATTTTCCTGTAATCGAGATTGTTGAACTGGAAGACCAGGTCGCTGTTATCGGTGAAAAAATTTGACATTATACTTTAAATTTTATTTTTATTTCAGTTTGTTTTTGTAAGTTTCGATGAACATCGGAATAACCTGCGCGGCGTCTCCGACTATGCCGTAATGGCAGATGTCGAAAATCGGTGCGTCGGGGTCCGTGTTTATCGCTATGATTTTCTTTGCTTCCTGCATTCCCGCCCTGTGCTGGATCGCGCCGGAAATTCCTACCGCAATGTAGAGTTTCGGACGAACTGTTACGCCCGTCTGTCCTACCTGCCTTTCGGATGTGACGAATCCCGCGTCAACGGCGGCGCGGCTTCCCGCGACTTCACCGCCTATCACGTGAGCGAGGTCGTGAAGCAGTTTGAAATTCTCTTTAGAGCCGAGACCGTATCCTCCGGCGACGATTATCGGAGCGGCTTTGAGGTTCACCTTGCTCTCTTCCCTCTGCTGTTCTATTATTTCAAGAAGTCCGTCTATGTCTATCGGATTGTACGGTACTTCTGTGATTTTTTCCTTATGGGGTTTTTCGACCGGATGCATTTCCATCACGCCTTCGCGCACCGTAGCCATCTGCACGGGCACATCGGGAGTAATGATTGTTGCGACGATGTTGCCGCCGAACGCCGGTCTTATCTGAAGAAGCAATTGCGGATAATCCTTGCCGAGATACTTCACGTCCGAAATCTTCAGGTCCGTGCAGTCTGCGGTGAGGCCGCTCTTCGTGTTCGATGCCACGCGCGGAGCCAGATCGCGTCCGTAAACCGTCGCACCGAAAAGAACTATTCTCGGTGTATGCTTCTTTATGAGTTCGTTCATTATCCTGCTGTACGGCATTGTCCTGAACAGTTTCAGGTCGGGATGGTCGACGAGCACCGCTTCATTCGCTCCGTATTTGAAAGTCTCCTTCGCGATACCTTTCGCTTCGTGTCCGATTACGATAGCCTTCAACTGGCCTTTCATGCTGTCGGCGAGTTTACGTCCCTTGCTGAGCAATTCAAAACTCACATCAGCCGGCTTGCCGTTTCTTTGTTCTATAAAAACCCAAACTTCGTTATTATGCATTTCTGTATTCTTTATCTTTTTAAAATTAGAAAATTCTGTCTTCGAGCAGCCTGTCTATCAGAGACCCTATTCCGTCTTTTGTCGGAGGAATGTTTTCCTGATTGCCGCCCGCAAGAACCACTGACTCGACTTTATGAACCTTTGTCGGCGAGCCTTTTATTCCGCATCTTTCGGAATCAACCGCGAGGTCGTCCGCCGTCAGCGTCGGGATGAAAAGATTTCTTTCTTCGTATTCGTGAACGAGTTTATCGGGATAAAGAAGTGAATTCTCTTCCACCATTTTCTCGAGTTCCATAAGGGTTTTCGCGCCTTTGTAAGCCATTATGCGTTTCGCCTGGAACGGTCTGGGTTCTGCCGCGCCCTTGAGAACAGTGATAAGGCACGGGAACTTGCACTGAACGATTTCAAATCCGCCGTCGATTTTCTTCCTGATCTTGATCTTTCCGTCCTTGATATCAAGAATTTCCTCGGCGTAAGTAACCTGCGGGATGTTCAGTTTTTCCGCGGTCTGCGGTCCTACCTGCGCGGTATCGCCGTCGATTGCCTGTCTGCCCGCGAAAACGAAATCATAATCGCCTATTTTCTTTATTGCTTCACTGAGTACGTATGATGTGGCGAGAGTGTCCGCTCCCGCGAATTTTCTGTCGCTGATAGCGTATGTCTGGTCGGCGCCCATGTAGAGGCATTCGCGAAGAATGTCTGCCGCACGCGGGGGTCCCATCGTAATCGCAATCACTTTTCCGCCGTATTTCTGCTTGACCTGCAGCGCAAATTCGAGCGCGACACGGTCCTCGTAATTGAATATCGCGGGGAGCATCGCGCGGTTGACGGTTCCGTCATCTTTCATGACTTTTCCGGAGATATTCGCCGTATCCGGAACCTGTTTTACTAAAACAATAGACTTATACATTCATTAAAAATTTTAAAATTTTGTCAATATAAACAAGATAGACAAGTTAAGAAATGTTATTTTAAAGATAACTCTTCTACACAAAAAAATCAGTAAAAGAATAAGTCAGTTGCCCTCAATTCGGAGTTTTTGGTGTGGTTTAATGAATCTTTATTCAGAAAATTATTTTAGAATCAAGTAGCAAGAATCAAGAAGCAAGTTCAGAGCAAGAGCGGTTACACGGAGAGACACAGAGAAGTGCAAAAGCCCCGTAGGGGCGAAACCGAATAGCAATCGGAATAATAATTCCCTCCAGCCCCGTAGGGGCGGCACATTCTTCAATTAACGATTAACATTTAGCAATTAATAATTTAGAGCAAGAACATATAGCAGGGTAGTTCGCAAAGGACACAAAGGTTTCGAGGTCAAACAATCTTCATTGATGGTTTTGCGCAATCCCGCTAATTTGATAAAACCTGAAAACACGATATACCATGCATGTTTTTATTGTTTACGCGCACCCAAGCGAAGATTCGTTTACAAGCCGTGTCCGGGATGAATTCATCAACGGATTAAAAGCCGGCAATCATACATTTGAAATATCCGACCTGCATAAAATGAATTTCAATTCCGATATGAGCGAACCGGAATACCTGCGTGAAGCAAATTACGACGAGAAGGCGCCTTTAAGCGAAGATGTTATAAACGAACAGGAGAAAATTAACCGTTGCGACGCGATTGTTTTTATTTATCCCGTATTCTGGACAGACGCTCCCGCGAAACTGGTTGGCTGGTTTGACCGCGTCTGGACGTACGGGTTTGCTTACGGAAACCGTACAATGAAGAAACTGAAGAAGGCGCTCGTCTTGTGCGTTGCCGGCCATACTCTGGAGCATTTGAAAGAATACGGACATTACGAAAGCCTTAAGACCGTAATGCTGGGCGACAGAATTTTCGACAGAGCCGAATTCAAGGAACTGATTGTTTTAGACGGCACGGCAAAATCACTCCCCGAATTGCGACAGACAAACTGGAAGAAACACCTGGCTGCGGCATTCGAAGCCGGAAAAAACCTATAACGCTTTTCATTCGCGCAGTCGTTATGGCGTGGTATTATATTTGATTTGTTCTGATTGTTAAATGTTAATTGATTTCGCTTGACAATCAAAATCTGTTAGAATAAGTTTGTACTGTAAGTAAAGTTCTTTGTTCATAGTACACATTGTAGGGGTGCTGCACCGCGTCAGCGGGGATGCTGAGATTAAACCCTTGGAACCTGAACGGGTAATGCCGGCGTAGGAAATCAAACTTTAACGCTTAAATTTTTTCGCTTTTTTCAGGTTCGGAAAAGATTTAAGCGTTTTTTATTTTACGGACTAATTATATGAAAACTGTTGTTTTAATTGAAAAACCAAAATACACTCTCGTGACTACTGTTTATCCCGAGAACTCGGGACTCCAGCGTGGTCACGCGTCGCCGGTTACTAAGCTGGGGCTTAGTAACCAGAATAAACATTCGCTATTTTATCTTTTCCTTTTTCTGTTCTTCCTTTCCGCTCTTACTTCTTTCGCGCAGGAGGACGGCAAAAACGAGGGGGATACGCTGAAATACAAGACGGAGACGATTGAGGTTAACGCTCTTCTGGGCGTGGAACGCCTTACTCCTGTTACGTTTCAGAACGTTACGCGCGATAATATCGAGCAGAAGTACTGGATGCAGGACCTGCCGATGTTCCTCAACGGAAGCACGAGCCTTAACGCCTATTCCGAATCGGGCGCGTCAATCGGCTATTCGTATTTTTCGCTACGCGGTTTCGACCAGCGCAGGGTTTCAATACTCAGCAACGGTGTTCCGCAGAACGACGCGGAAGACCATCAGGTTTACTGGGTTGACCTGTCGGATATCACTTCCTCCGTCGAGAGCATTCAGATTCAAAGGGGCATAGGGACGGCGTTATACGGCACTTCGGGTATCGGCGGAGTTATAAACATGCAGACGATAAATTATTTTGAGCACAATTTCCTCAACCTGAACGCGGGTTACGGAGATTACAACTCGAAAAGGTATTCGCTGGAATATTCTTCGGGACTGACGAACAGCGGCTTCGGCTTCTACGGAAAACTTACGAAGACGAAGACGGACGGATACCGCGACCTTTCCTGGTCGGACCACTGGTCGTATTTTCTGAGCGCGGGAAAAACACTCGGCTCGAATACCGTTATCAAGTTCAACGCCTACGGAAGCCCGATTAAAAACCATCTCGCATATCTCGGCGTTACGAAGGATTATCTCGACGGACTTGTTACCGGCGACGCGAGAAAAGACAGGAGATATAACTTCCTGACGTTCGACAACGAAACAGATAACTATCATCAGCCGCATTACGAACTCGTGGTGAACACGCAGGCTTCGCAGAACGTCAGCATCTCAAACACATTCAATTACACTCGCGGCGAAGGGTATTTCATCACCAACTTCCCGGTTTATTACGGATACGATTTCTCGTATTTCCGCCTGAATCCTTTCTACACGATGGATTCGACAACTTTTAATTCTTCCTATTACAGAAGAAACCCGGACGGCACTTTATATTATGAGGCGGGAAAGGGATATGTCATAGACAAGTCTGACCTCGTTTCGAATCTATACGTGAATAACAACGACTACGGCTGGTATCCGAAAGTTCAGATAAAGCACAGCGGCGAAAAAGGAAATCTCGTGATAGGCGGCGAAGTCCGCCTGCACAACTCCGAGCATTACGGTGAAGTTACATTCGGAAACGCTCTGCCGCCGGGAACGCCCGATAACTACAGATATTATTTCTACAACGGAAAGAAAACGTCTTTATCGGCGTACGCCAACGAAGTTTACGGTTTGACGAAGAAGTTAACCGCCATGCTTGGTCTTCAGTTCGCGTACCACAAGTACACGATTGAAAACGACCGGTTCAAGCCGTATAACTTCAGCGTCGATTATAATTTCTTCACTCCGCGCGCGGGGCTGAACTACAACATCAACGACAATTTCAGGGTGTTCGCGAATGTTTCGATGGCGAGAAGAGAGCCGAGGCTGAAAGACATATACGATGCCGAAAGCCCTTATTCAACGCCTAACCTGCGGATTGTCGATACTCTCAACAAGAGATACGAAGACCCGCTCGTAAAACCGGAAGAGATGACGGATTTCGAACTCGGGTTTGGTTACGCGTCAGCAGTTCTGAAGTCCAACCTGAATTTCTATCTGATGAACTTCACGAACGAAATCGTCAGTAACGGACAGCTGGACAACGTCGGACAGCCGATTAACGGCAACGCAGGAAAATCGGTGCACCGCGGCGTCGAATTCGATTTTGAACTTCATCCGTTCATCAATTTAAAGAAAGATGATCTGGCCCGCGGTCTAATGCTTTCGGGAAACCTCAACGTTTCGGATAATTACTTCAAGGAATACAGGGAAATACTCGGCACGGACGGAAGCGGTAACATAATTTACGGTAACGACTATTCGGACAACAAGATACTCCTGAATCCTTCGGTTATCGGAAATCTTACGCTCGGATATCAAACGAATTTCGGTCTGAACGTATATCTCTCGATGCAGCACATAGGAAAGCAGTATCTCGACAATTCAGAGAACGAAAGAAAAAATCCGGCGGCAAGGCTTGCGCCGGGATATGTTGATAAGGTAATAAACGCCTATACAGTTTTTAACGCGGGTCTGTCGTTCGATGTAATTCCGGTGTTCGGCACCGGCGTTACGGGCAAGTCTGTTTCGCGTTTCGTGCGCTCGCTTGAACTCTCGATGAAGGTTAACAACATATTCGACAAGTTGTATGAAACAACAGGCAGCGTCGATTCTTACGGAATACCGTACTGGATTCCCGCGGCTGACAGAAATCTGTTCTTCAACGTTAAAGTAGGGTTCTGATTCAATTAGTAATTAGTAATTAATAATTAGTAATGAGTAATTGTACCGCCGGGAAAATTTTTTCCGGCGGTCTTTTTATCCGCCCAAATATATGTCTGTCAAGATTAACATCTTGACGGGTCTTTCAATTGATAATTGGGTAAGCAATTTATAATTTGTTTTAATCATTGAAGATTGGAGACTGAAGATTGAATTACGCCTGGTTTATACTTGTTCTTGCGGGTCTGTTCGAAATGGGCTGGCCGCTCGGCTTTAAACTTTCACAGGTAACGGAGCATAAAGTTCTCTGGATAATATTCGCTGTCGTTTCGATGGCTCTTAGCGGATATTTTCTCTGGCTCGCCCAGAAACAGATTCCAATAGGCACCGCATACGCTGTCTGGACAGGCATCGGCGCCGTCGGCACGTTTGTTATCGGAATAATTTTCTTCAAGGACCCCGCAAACCTTCTCCGCATTCTATCGGCAAGCCTGATAATCATTGGGGTAATAGGTTTGAAATTTGCTGAGTAGTGTTTTCAATTAGTAATTAATAATTAGTAATGAGTAATTAAGAGCTTTTACAGACCCGTAATCTCCGCCGCAAATATTTTATATAATAAAAAAGCACGGTTAATTTTCCGCGCTTTTCAATTATTAATTATTAATTACTAATTGTTAATTGTATCAGAGGTACTGGTCCAGTCCCTTCCTCCTCAGGTAATCCACAACCTCTTTAACGTTCTGTGACTCGCCCTTCTTGCATATAAGCAGGCCGTTGTCCGTGTCTATTACCAGCAGGTCCTCTACGCCGATGAGCGCGGAGATTCTCTGGTCGTTTATGATGAGGCAGTTGTTTGTGTTAATCGTAAGCGTCATTCCCTGCTTTACGTTTCCGTCGCCGTCCTTTTCTTTGAAGTTGTATATCTCGTCCCAGGAACCGACATCGCTCCAGTCGAAATGGCTCTTGATAGTGTAAACCTCCTGCGACTTTTCCATCACGCCGTAGTCGATCGAAATCCCCTTCAGCTGTGAATAAACCAGCTCAAGCGTTTTCGGAAAATTATTCGAGAGGAGGTCTTTTTCGAGCTTGTGAAGAGCTGCGTTCAGCTCGGGAAGTGATTTCTTTATTTCCGCGAGCATTGTATCGACGCGGAATATGAACATACCGCTGTT
>CAIKZJ010000014.1 GCA_903831845.1 uncultured Ignavibacteriota bacterium | reverse complement strand
TGACACTTGCTGTAGCGGAATCCTGCACCGGCGGACTTCTCGCGGGAAGGATTACGGACGTGGCGGGCAGTTCTGAATATTTTATAGGAGGAATCACTGCTTACTCGAATCAGATAAAAGAAGAATTCCTCGGAGTAAAGAGTGAAACGCTGATGAAATACGGCGCTGTAAGCGAAGAAACTGCAAAGGAAATGGCATACGGAATAAAGACGAAATTTAATTCGAGCATTGGTATTTCGGTTACAGGTATAGCGGGACCGGGAGGCGGAACGCCGGAAAAACCGGTAGGACTGACTTACATAGGTTTCTGCGACGGAAATCAGTGCTATGCCGTCAAATGGAACTTCGGCGACAACCGGGAAAGGAACAGAACAAGAACAGTCCAGGCCTGCCTGAATCTGCTGCGGAATGAATTGATGAAATCGAAAAATTAAGAATTTTAGCAGTAAAAAATCAAACTGAAATAAGAAATCAGATGTTATAATTTTACCTTGTGAAAACGAGGGAGAGAATACACGAAGCAGCCTTGAATTCCGGGCTGCTTTTATTTTTAAGTGTTTGCTCTTATGTGATTAAGTACTATTCCCGCCGAAACACCGACATTCAGAGATTCGCACTCTGAATAGCCTTTAACCGATATCTTCGAAAATTTCTTTTCACTTATAATGGACTCCGAAACGCCGTTTGCTTCGTTGCCGAAAACAATTACATAATTTTTGCTTTTCTCAAACCTGAATTTTCCGATGTCCGGGCCTTCAAGTGATGTTACGAGGATTTCGTATCCTTGTTTTGATAATTCGTCAAGTGATGATTTCAAATCTTCTGTTTCCTTTGCGGACACGTGGAAAACCGCTCCCTGTGAGGCGCGCAGAGTCTTTGAATTGTATATATCGACTGTATTATTCCCGAGTATTACCTGATTAACGCCGAACCAGTAACATGTTCTGAATATTGTGCCTGCGTTTCCCGGGTCATTAATGTTGTCGAGCGCAACTGCGATATCCGAATCGATTTCAAATTCAGTCTCGGGCTTGTTTATCACCGCGGCTATACCCTGCGGGTTGGCTGTTTCGGAAATTTTTTCGAAATTCTTTGAACTTGCCCTGACAATTCTGTACCCGTCTATCTTTTTCAGGAAATCTTCGTTTGCATAGTCATGACGGACGATAATGTACTCAATGAATCCGCTGTATTCCGAATTAACGGCTTCCTCGATAAGATGATCGCCTTCGATAATAAAAAGGTTCAGTCTGTCGCGGTATTTTTTTACCTTAAGGCTGGAGAGCTTTTTTGCCTCTTCTGCAGTCAGGATTTCAGTTTCCTTCATATACTACGGAATTTTTTTCTGTTTCATAAATTTTTATCGAATGAAGCGAGTAATTGTCCGCTTTAAGCTTCGGAGCCAGCAGATTCCAGAACACGACTGCTATATTTTCCGTGGTAGGTATGATTCCTTTGAAAATATCGAGTTCGTTAAGGAATTTATGGTCGACTTTTTCGATAATAGTTTCGAGTATTACCGTTTTCAGTATCTTTAAATCCATAACATAGCCGGA
>CAIKZJ010000013.1 GCA_903831845.1 uncultured Ignavibacteriota bacterium | reverse complement strand
GACCTCCCTGCCTCAGGATGGGCATGATATGCGGAGAAGAACACGACGTATCATACGTTTTTGATTTTGAGAACGGAATACTATGGCCCAGGCGTGAAACATACGCTATTGAACCGCTTAAGAGGGTGTCAAAAGGCAAATACTATGAGAATTCAAGAGAATACGCGTTGAAAATCACGCAGAGTTCGAAAGAAATAACGCCGGACGGTCAGTCTACCTGTGAAATTGAAGCGCTACTATATGATTATATTTCAGGCGACGAGAATTCAAGCAAACCCGTCGCGAACAAGAAAATCAATTTCAGGATTGACGAACAAAACGGCGTGATTCCCGGCTCTTTGTCGAATTACGAAGCGAATACAGACGCAAACGGGAAGGTTAAAATAGTATTCACTGCGCCTTCCGGTGATAAAATAAGCGGGAAAAATATTTTATCCACATCAGTTCTGGCAAGGAGTGAGGAATATAACGTTGAAGACAGAGCATACATAAATTTTAACACAAGCAAGGGCGACGTTACTGTCGAGCCGAACGTGAAGGGTGTTATTTCGGAATACGGCATTGTTCCTCTTGACAACAGGTATCCTGCCGTAATAAAGGCGAAGATACGTGACGCGAACGGCAAACTTCAGGTTAACAAGAAAGTGACGTTCACGATTTCGGGAAGCAATACATACGGTATTCTTAAAACATCCGAAGGGCAGAGCGGGAAAAGCGTCTCGGCAAACACGGATTCGAAAGGCATAGCCGAAGTCCTGTATTCATATTCATCGGGAAATCCTGAAGGAAATGTAATGGAGACTATTGATATAAAAGCCGACGGAATGAATCTCACCGAGCACGCCTATATATATCTGGGGTTCAATCTTGTTGCGGAGAAAGTCGAGAACAGGTACGAAGGCAAGGGAGAAATAAACGCGGGCGAGGAGATACCGATAATGATAACCGTCAAGGATTCCAGATACAAGGATCTTGACCTTCAGAATGCTCTTTCATACTGGGGATTTGGAGGAAACACGGGAAGCAACAGACTCAGCCTGAAACTCGACATCGAGCCGACGGGTTCTCTTCCGGGTTACCTGATGGAAAGGCTGCAGCTTTCGGTTCAGGAGCAGCCGAAATTCAGCGACGAAGTTGAGATTAAATCCTTGTCGGGTTACAAGAACGCGCTTTACATTAAAGAGTCTTCCCTGTTAAGCTACAGGGGGCTGCCCAGGATCAAGCCGATAGTTTCGGGACAGACTAATTACGAAGTGAAACTGTCTCTGGTCGACAACGCCGGAAGTGTTGTATCCGGAAACAATTCCAATCCTGCTATCATCAGCATAAAGACAGGGCTGCCCGCAGACGCGACGACAATATTCATTTCGGAAAATCCGTTCGGTCCGCACACGCCGCAGGCGGTATTTATAAGAACGGCGCTCGATCTTGCAGGATACGGTACATACATCTCCGTCGTCGATGCAATATTCGCGATTAACAGCGGAGATTTCGTGGGGCTAATTGGTATTGTACTCGGAGAGTTAAAAGGAAAACTTTTTGATTTCGGGAAAGCGCTTCCTGATCTCAAAGGCGACCAGATATACGTATACACTGAACTGGCAACTACCGAGAAATATCTAAGCCTGGCACTCGGCCCCGGTCCGCTTCAGGAAATAGAAGACGCGGTTATCGCGAAAATCGCTTCCACGATGACGAGAGGCACGAGCAAGCTGGTAGTTCTTAAAGGAGACGGTAGCCAGAGCCTTACGGATGCGAAAGGAAATCCGATACCAATAACGGAAAACACTTTTACACGCGACTCTGTGTTAAAAACCATATCCGTAAAGCACGGCGGTGTGAGCGTATACCTGCTTCCTGAAGATCTTGATTACAAATATCAAAATGCTTCAAAGAGCAAGGAATTCAGAAAAGGCGGAAATGTAACAAAAGAGCAGGGAAAAGAAAAAGAGAAGACTAAGGAAAAAGAGAAAACAAAGGAAAACAAAAAGGATTTCTTGAGCGGGAAATGGGAGACATCTGAATTCGGAACGATATCGTTCACTGTATCCGGAACCAAGGTCATAGGCTCGTGCAGCAAGAATCTCGGAGGAATGACAGGAACGCTTTCATCGGACGGCAAGAAAGTGACCGGCACATGGGCGAGGTTTCCGACTTACAGTTCCCCTAACGACGCAGGGTTATTTGACTTCAATATTTCAGCGGACGGAAATTCATTTACGGGATTTTACAGCAAGGGAACAGATTCGAAGGCAAAGCTTGACAAATCGATAACGGGAAAGAAAAAATAAAATTAAGAAAACGGAAATAAAAAATCCCGTTTGTCTTCACAAACGGGATTTTTTACAATCTCATCAGATTATACAAGTACAAGTTCGGATGTGTTCGCAGGATTGTATTTAACATTCAGTTTATCCCCTACTCTCGGCACGGCTATTTTCGAAACGGCGGTCTGAATTTCAGTTTCGAATTCCGGTCCGTACTGAGGCGTAACCTTTAGTTTCAGGTGAACGACGGGATTGTAGTTGACCATTGCTCCGGTATCGGCGATTGACAGGACTTCAGCGGTACCTCCCATACCCGTCGCCATCAACTGCGCTTTCTTACCGTCGTAATCGGTATACTGTTTGGCCATGTCAAGGCCTTCATTGGCTTTATTGACAAAGTCTTTTCCCATAAAAGTCTTTGCCATGAAACCCGAAACCCCTTTATTCAAAGCCTTGTCGGCGTTTTCCAGAGCCTCTTTAGGGTCATCGGTTTTTTTCTTTCCGAATCCTAACATTTTGTTCTCCTTTTTTTGTTTATTAAATGTTCAAGATACGGTGGAATATAGCAAAGTTCTTTTTAATAAAACACAACCGCCGGCATTAAATTGCCCGGAGCGAATTTCGGCATGAAAAGAGCGCAGAAATCATGTTATTTTGCAGTAAAAGAGATATGACAGAAAAATTCGAAACAATACTGGCAGCGGAGGGATTTGAGATAACGAGAGGTTTCAATTCCGGAGCGCTGTTTGCGGACATATACGCATTCAGAAAAGGCAGGAATTTTGTATTCCCGCAGCGTGATTTTTTCTTTTTCCATGATGCGGACGCGAGAAAAATCGACGCTCTTTCGGCGGCGAAACTTCATGACGCCGCGCGGAATTTCGCCGACGCTATGTTCAGCATGCCGAGGGCACTGCGTTTCACGGTTCCGAACATCGCATCCGTTTTTTATTCAGAGAACGGCATACCGCAGGGAATTAAAGAGCTGGCAGAAAAGAACACAAGAAGCATTATCGGCGGTGAGATTCACCAGATATTCGCGCTCGATATCAAAGAGAGGAAATTCTATTCACAGGGAACGCACACCGTTAGGACGTACGGCGGACCGATGCCGATGAAGATGAAATTCAACAAGATTGACCCGCAGAACAGGGCGTATTACATTATAGAAAAACTGTTAAAGATATTATAACCCCTCATAACTGCTTCAAGTATAAAAAGTTTTAGCAGAAGAAATTCGATTAAAGAACACTGCTGACACGGCGCTTCTGACGTTTGCATGAAAGTATTATATTCCAAAAAAACATATAAATACAGATAAATGATGCTTGTATATGATTATTTTATGCTTTATTTTTATGTTACTTAAGCAGGAATAATCATATGAAAAAAATACTGTTTTATTTACTTCCCTTTTTCCTCTTCATTTCAGGCACAGCATTCACACAATCGGGCTGGACGCCCCAGAGTTCGGGAACAAGTTATCTGCTGAACTCAATATATTTTTTTGATTTAAACACCGGGTTTGCCGCAGGAGGTAATCCGAACGGCTGTATTATTCTAAAAACCACAAACGGAGGAAGCAACTGGGTTACAAATTACCAGTCAACCATTAATATAAACCTGAAAGCAATAAAATTCGTAAATTCAAGCACAGGATTCGCAACGGGCGGGTATTATCCAAATTCCATAATAATGAAAACTACAAATCAGGGAAATACCTGGATAAATCAAAGCAACCCGACAACAGGAACGATTTTTTCAATTTCATTTATAAACGCTGACACAGCTTATTGCGCCGCAGGTTACGGTGTTATTTTAAAGACAACTAACGGAGGCAATAATTGGTTACAGCAGCAGACTTCAATTTCAGATCATTTTGAATATGTTCAATTTTTAAATCCGAATACCGGATACGCCGTTGCCAGAGGTGGACAAGTTATGAAAACCACAAATGCGGGAAATACCTGGTTTACGACATATAACTGCGGAATATGGCTCAACTCAGTTAGTTTTATAAATACAAACACCGGATATACGGTCGGGCAAAGCGGAATAACATTATTTACAAATAACGGCGGAACAAACTGGAGTTCACAATCCCTGGGAACAAACAGTATCCTGAATGAAGTCGTATTCATCAGCCAGAGTACCGGTTTTATTCTTGGAGCTTCGGGATTGATTTATAAAACAACGAACACAGGAAATACCTGGATAACTCAGACATCAGGAACAAATTATGATCTTTATTCCACATATTTCTTAAATGACAATACCGGATATGTTTGCGGTGATTATGGGACTATTTTAAAGACAGTAACCGGAGGCAATTCAATGATTGTACCGACGCTTGTTTACCCGCCGAACAATTCCACGAATATTCCTTTAACGCCGTCGCTTACCTGGATCGCGTCGCCGCCCGCGCTGTATTACAGGGTGCAGGTTTCGAGGCTTAGCGATTTCTCATCGATCACCGATTCGGCGACGGTCACAACGACGCAGAGAACTATACCGGGCGGAAAATTAACTACCAATACAACATATTTCTGGAGGGTAAACGCAACGAATGCATACGGCACGGGCCCGTGGTCCGAAGTATGGAATTTCGGAACGGTATCGACGGGGATTAATCAGATAAGTACGGAAATACCCGATAAAAACTGTTTGTACAATAATTATCCGAATCCCTTCAATCCTTCGACAAACATAAAATATCAGATAACGAAGAGCGGATACGTATCGTTGAAAGTTTTTGACATGCTCGGCAGAGTGGTTTCGGTTCTTGTGGACTGTAAACAGACGCCGGGGACATATTTAGCGAGGTTTGAAAATTCAGACTTACCGAGCGGAATTTATTACTACAAACTATCGGCTGAAGGTTATTCCGAAGTAAAGAAGATGGCGCTGGCGAAGTAATACGGTTTTATAATTTTGCAAAAAGGGAGTATCGTTGAGGCGATACTCCCTTTTTCATAAACTGATTTGCATTGAGAACAATTGGTTAATTTTTCCAGGATCTTATATACATCACATAATCGACAATCCAGTCAATGTCTTTCTTCTTCAGCGTATAAGCTATTGCGGGATGTTTGAGAAGCATTATTTCATAAAAAATATAAGGGTAGATTGTTTTGCTCTTTATGGCTTTCTCAAGTGTGACGAGTTCAGGAAAATCATCGTAATCCATATCTGCATTCTTCAACGCCGTATACAGTACTGCAAGCGATTCTAGCTCTTCGAGAGTCGAATACTCGGGGATTGTTTCTCCCATCCTTTCCCTGTACTGATATTCGTAGGCCCAAACGGCTTTTGTATAAGCATACATCATCCAGGTTTTGTCGGAGAGGACCGCGACCGAGTCACCGCCGCCGAGGTCGACGAGTTTTATCTGGGGATTAAAAGTAAATTCATTCCAGTTGATACCCGCTTTTTTATATACCTCTACAAGTCTTTTATGTATTCTTGGATTATTTCTGTTAAGTACATTTGAGATTGTAATTTCCCTGGCGGCATCTTTCCATTTGCCTTTAGCGGCATACACATCGCTCAGGAACCAGTGCGCCATGTAATCGATACTGTTTTTCCCGATAACTTTCAGAAGAACGGGTTCGGCTTCGTCATATTTCTTCATAAATATATTGCACTGAGCGATATACGTAAGAGCATTGAAAGCCGAAGAATCCTCTTCATATGCTTTCGTGTAATAAACAAGCGCACTGTCCATTTTTTCTTTTAAGAAAAACTGCTCGCCCTGCTCGAAGAAAGCGGCTGCCTTTTCGTTTAATTTGAACTTATGGACATCAACAGTATCATCATCATTAATTTTGTAAAATTCGTTCGTGTTGAGTTTTGAAGAATAGTCGGGACATTTTATTTTATTTTCCAGGAAATCTACCTTATACTTGGTTGCGGAGCCCATCATTATTCTCAGAATATCGAGCGGGGTATGAATTTTCTGGGAATATGCGTTAACGCCTGACAGGAAGAACAGAATAACCAGAAATCTCTTCATGTGAATTCAATTTTAATTCGGGGAAAAATGGAATTAAAGAGAAAATCGATTAGTTAAATATATAAATATTAAGAATTACTTTCATGGATTTATTTTATCTCCTTTTTTAATTTTTGCAGTTTCAGTTCAAACAACTTCATTTTATTTTTCAGTAATTTTGCATAGTTTGTATGCACTATGCGGGAGTAATTCAGTGGTAGAATGTCAGCTTCCCAAGCTGGACGTCGCGGGTTCGAGCCCCGTCTCCCGCTCTTCTATTTAGCTACTTTTCAATAATCCATACCGCCGCACAAATTATTATATTGTAATATTCCTTATTATACCATAAGTTATTATGGGTATGAACCGCGGATTATTTACGTTTTTGTATTCGCGCTTATTCCGTAAATTATTCTATCATGAATAAAAAATATTTCACCGTAGGGCCGACTGAATTGTTCCCTGAAATCGCCGACATGTACGCCGCGGCGGCGGCGGAGGGGTTCTTTTCGGTCTCGCACCGTTCGAAGGAGTTTGAGGAGATTCTGGAAGCGACAGTAAATTCCGTGACGACGCTTCTCGACGTCCCAGAAGATTTTTACGTTTTCTTCCTTTCTTCCGCGACCGAATGCATGGAGAGGATTATCGAGAACACCGTAGAGAAAAAATCGTTTCATTTCATAAACGGATACTTCGCTCAAAGGTTTTTCGATATCGCTTCGCTTCTGAAAAAAGAACCCGCTTTCGTAAAGACAGATTTCGGAACGGGGTTCGATTTTCAGATCACAAACATTCCTGACGACACTGAACTGATATGCGTTACGCATAACGAAACAAGCACGGGAGTCGCATTGCCTTTGGAAGGAATTTATAAAATAAAGAAACAGCATCCCGATAAACTCGTCGCCGTAGATATCGTTACTTCAGTCCCCTATTACAGCATGGACTTCACATTCATAGACATCGCCTTCTTTTCAGTACAGAAGGGATTCGGACTGCCGCCGGGACTGGGAATAATGTTCGTGAGAAAATCGGTATTGGAAAAATCGAAATCGATGCAGACTAAAGGCTTCAACATAGGCACGTACAACAACTTCATAAAACTCGCCGCGAACGCGGACAAACATCAGACAACGATGACGCCCAACATTCCGGCGATATACCTGCTCGGAAAAATCAGCGACCTGATACTGGAAAGAGGCGTTGAAACGATGCGGACTGAAACGGAAAAGAAAGCAAATCTCATATATAATTTCTTCGATAAGCATGACACGATTAAACCGTTCGTGAAAGACGCAGAGCTGCGTTCGAAAACCACAATAGTCCTTGAGACCGAACTCGAGATTCAAAAGGTGCTTGAGAAGATCGATTACAACGGATTCGTATTGAGCAAGGGTTACGGAGAATACAAAGACAAACACATACGCATAGGAAACTTCCCTGTACACAGGCAGGAAGACGTTTCGAATCTTATTTATTTATTCAGAAAGTTTTAGATGGACCTATTCGACAACAATAATCCCGAAACGCTGAAGTCCAGGCCGCTTGCGGAAAGGATGAGGCCGGAAGTGCTTGACGATTTCGTCGGACAGAAGCATCTCGTCGGCAAAGGCAAGCCGATAAGTCTGATGCTCGACAACAAGTCGATAGTATCGATGATATTCTGGGGGCCTCCGGGAGTGG
>CAIKZJ010000012.1 GCA_903831845.1 uncultured Ignavibacteriota bacterium | reverse complement strand
AGACCTTTGTTCTTGAACACTACTTTAATATTTCCTGTTTCACCCTGTACATAAGTGACTTTATTAAGCGTGGCTGATTTCAGGCCGATATACGGGCCTGCGGCCATAGCCATAAGAATATTACCGTACATGCAAGTCTGTGAATAGGGTATAATTTCTGCCTGTGTGGCATAGAAACCTGACGTACCCACTTCCGGAGTGAACGTGAAAACGTGGCTCGTGTGTCCGGTGCTGTCAGTGCTGTAAAGCCAGTCAAGGTCGCCGCCTCTGACGTAATAACCCACAGTCTGGTAAGGCGTGCCGAAAGTGAAATGGTTATCAGCAACTATGTCGTTTCCGAGTTCGTTGAAAATCGCGTCATCGGGAGTCGGAGTCGGGTCGCACCATGCGTAAGGTTTAATGAGATAATTTCCGTATGTGTGATAATCCAGTTCGGTCTTGAAATTTCGTGAGTTAACGAAATTCTTGAAATTCTGTGTTTCCGGTTCGGAGAACGGATAAGGACCTCTGTATGTATCGGATGACTGAACTGTAGAAGAACCGCCGTTTGATGAATTCCAGAAATTCCATGTTCCGAAGTTTCTGTTAAGGTCAGTGCCGATGCTTGAGCCCTGCGGAGTACGGTTCTTTCTCCACATGCCGCCGCCGTTCGGATTTGTTGTCTGGTTATAGTAGTAACCGTCAGGATTTATAAAAGGCGTAAAATAAAGTTCGCGGTTATTCAGAATATATGTCGCAATCGGGTCAACATTGTAATTTTCGAGAAGCCAGTAAATGTAATAAAAAACGTTCATCATACCCATGGGTTCGCGTGCGTGAGTAACGCCGTTGTACCATACTTCTGGTCTGCCTGTCGGGGCGTCGGGATTTTTTGTAATCCTTATCGTCCACATCGGTCTGCTTTCGTACGAATTGCCGATAGAGAACTTGGCCGAAACGAGAGAAGGATATTCCTGTCTCATAGAATCAAGTTTCGCGATTGCCTCTGCCCATTTAAGGTGACCGCCCATGGTGCCGTATATGCTGTGGGTTATGGTGTATGCGTCAGTCTGCATAAGTCCTGGAGACACGTAATTGTTTCTCTGCATCTGCGCGTAATGAGTCGCCCAGTCTTCAATAGTTACATCGTAGGAAACGCCTGATTTCTTGAGCATTGCAATTTCGCTTTCGGACAACCAGGTTTCAAAATACTGGCCTTTTTTGTTGTATATACCTTCGTCAACAAAGAGACCCTGACTTTCCATCTTCCGAAAATCGGAAGGGGAAGTAATGCTAATCCTCACCTGAGAATATTTTTCCTGTACACCGTTGTTCTGCGCATACAGAGACATGCTCAGTGCCAGCATTACGACACTGAGAGTAAGAAGAAATAGCTTTTTCACAATTTTAATTATTTTGATTAATATAACTTTTAATAAAAATAAAACATATAATATTCAAAAGTAACACAAATGATTAAATTATTCAATTTTATTGTAACAAGAAAAATTGAACCGGTTTAGCTTCCGTATAAAAAAAAACCCGGTCGAAACCGGGTTTTCTAAAACCTTTGTTGTTATTTAATCACTACCATTCGTTTTACGTCAACATACCCGTCGGATTCCAGTCTGTAGAAATAAACGCCGGAGGTAAGAGCGGAGGCGTCGAAATCCACAATATATTCGCCGGCTGCCTTGAATCCGTTAACGAGATTCGCGACTTCCCTTCCGAGAATATCGTAAACTTTCAGTGTCACGATGCCGGATTTAGGCATTGCAAACCTGATCATAGTTACGGGATTGAACGGATTGGGATAATTCTGATGCAGCGAGAATTCCTTCGGAATTTCCGTTGAAATATTCTTTATACCTATAAGCAGGCAGGGATTCGGGTCTGTTTTTGTCCACTGCGTTCCGTAAGTAAGCGGAGTGACATTGTCAAAAACAGTCGATTTATCCGAGAATGCCATGTTAAGGCAGGCGCTGAAATTCGATACGTTGAATTTCATCGAGCCGAGCCACTGCGTTCCAGTAATGAACTGGTACGCGGGTCTGCCCGAAAGGAGCAGTATGTTGAGACTGACAGCCGTGTCGTTAAGTATCGAGGTGGATGTCATGTTTTCGTAATTCACGTTCCCCGAAATGTTCAGGTTAGCGTTGTCAACCGGATTTTCAGGAATGAGCGTCATTGCGTTTGCCGGGTTTGTCGACCAATAGTTCATTCTGATGCAAGTGTTTCCGGCATTCCAGACCTGGCCGTCCTGCACGACGCCGTACAGATCGATTACAAATTTTCCGCTTTCAACTCTCGGATTCTGTAAGATAAAATTCACTTTTACCTGCCCGGCCGAGTATGAAGAAATAAGGAAGATCGCTATTATTGTTAAAAATATTCTTTTCATACCTTTTAAAATTTAAATTTTTAAAATTAATACGGGCGAGCAATGCTCTTTCCGAGATTCGAAATAACTATTAAAGCGTCATATCCGTCAACAAAATCGTCACCGTTAAAGTCTGCATTTTTATACCTGTCGAGACCGTACTGTGCCTTGAACACGTTGTAATCCTGCCCGTCGACAGCTCCGTCCTGGTTAGCTTCGCCGCCGTAAAGCACGTAGACAGAACCTACCTGTTTCATATTGCTTCCGTATGCCTTCGTAATCAGATCGGTGAAATTATACGTCGTGGTTCCGCCCGTGGCGAATGAAAGCGGACCGCTGCTCCATGTCTGAATGTGGTTTCTGTGCTTAACGACTATGAAATAGTTTCCGTTAGGCGCATTCGTGAAACCGATAGACGCGTTGCCCTGCTCGTCCAGATATGCAAGGCCGTTGTCAACGATAGCGAAAGGAGACGTCGCATTGGCGAGCGATACCCTTATTGTATCTCTCACATGCGTTGAGCCGTTCCAGAAGCCTTCAAGATAAACCTTGAGGTTAAGCGTGAAGGACTGCTGTGTCGTGAATTTGAACGTCGGATTTGACCACGCGCCCTGACCGCCAGAATTGACGCCGCAAACTCTCCACCAGTAATTCGTGTTGCCGATAAGATATCCGCTCGGCAGAGTGTAAGTGGCTTCGGTAATATTCGTAACGTTGGCGACGATGTTCGAGAACATCTGGTTAGTAGAAATCTGCAATGTATAAGTAGCGGCTGTCGGAACCGTTGACCATGTGAACGTCGGTGTAAGTGAAACGCCTGTAGAATTGTTCAACGGCGTCAGCAAAGTCGGTGCCGCGGGAGGCTGAATAAGCGTTGTAAAATTCCAGACGCTTGACCATGTGCCTGTGCCGCCTGCGTTAGTCGCGTTTACTCTCCAGAAATACTTGGTTCCGTACTGAAGCGCCGTAGGTACAGTATACTGAGTCATGCTTCCTGTCACGGCGTTTACGACAGTCGAACCGAACAGCGAGTCAAGCGAAACCTGTACTCTGTAGCTGTTAGCGTTCGGAACGGGATTCCATGAAAGCACAGGATTCCTCGATGTGCCTACTGCGCCGTTAGGCGGTGACACGAGAATCGGGGCTGCCGGCGTTCCGACAATGGTTGTAAAATTCCAGACGCTCGACCAGTTGCCCTGACCGCCTGCGTTCGAACCTGCGACTCTCCAGTAATACATCGTAGTTCCGGAAAGCACGCCGGAAGGCGTCGCGTATGTGGTTCCTGTTATTCCGCTCTGGTCGATAGCAAGAGACGTAAAAGTTGAGTTGAACGACACCTGCAGGTGGTAACCTGTAGCAGTCGGTGAAGAATTCCACTGGAACGTCACCGTGGTCGAGACGTTGGTTGACCCGTTCGCCGGAAACACCAGTGTCGGCGCTACCGGAGGTGCCGGAATCGTTGTAAAATTCCAGACTGTCGACCAGTCGCTTGTACCGCCCGAATTTGATGCGTTAACTCTCCAGAAATACTGCTGATTGTTAGACAGTATTCCGGAAGGCACAACGTATCCAGTGTTCACAAGACCGGATAAATCTACTACCGTCGATGTGAACGCGCTGGAGGTTGATACCTGAACCCTGTAATACTGGGCGTTTGAAACTGCGTTCCAGTTCAGTGTCGGGGTCAGTGAAACATTAATAGTTCCGTTCGGAGGAGACACAAGAACAGGAGCTACCGGAGGCGCATCCTGTGTTGTGAAATACCAGTAACCGGACCAGTTTGTACCGCTTCCGTTTACCGAAGCAACCCTCCAGTAATATTGCGTTCCGTATGTAAGAACGGCAGTTACTACCGTATAGGTGGAAGGAGTAATATTTGATACATCAAGTACCGTTGTAACCCCCTGGTTTACCTGAAGCCTGTAGCTTGTTGCTCCAGATACGTCGGACCAGTCAAATGTCGGAAACAGTGATACTCCTGTTGCGTTATTTGGAGGTAATAACTGTATCGGCTGAGAATAAACACTGACATTAAGAATGAGCATCATTAATAATGTCAGCATTAAGTAAATTTTTTTCATAATCTAAATAATTATTTTATAAGATTTCTCTTTTTGTCAGACGTGAAGTAGAATACTTTCCTTTCTCCTGTAGTGCGGTTGTACATGACTAACTATTTAGTTCAATAAATTATCAAAATTATTCGTTAAAGTCAATAATTCAATAAATATTGAACTTTTCGCCCAA
Source organism: uncultured Ignavibacteriota bacterium (assembly GCA_903831845.1). Taxonomy (GTDB): domain Bacteria; phylum Bacteroidota; class Ignavibacteria; order Tepidaquicellales; family Tepidaquicellaceae; genus CAIKZJ01. Next base: position 11,100 of record CAIKZJ010000012.1, on the reverse strand, counting down.
CCCGTTCTAAAAAAGGCCGAATTCTCCTTTTTTTAATTAGCAAAATAGGTTATTTTAAATGTACAAATAAAATATTAATATGAAAGCAAAAAAATTTTTCCCCCTTTTAGCAGTTTTTTGTTTTTTATCGATGTTTTCACATGGGTTCGCACAGATAGGCTTCAGCCCCAGAATAGATTCTCTCATCAATCTTGTTACGGCACAGACTGTTTCTCTTCTTGACAGGCAGTTGTCGGGCGATACGGCCTGCGTGATCGGAGGTTCTCCGTACACAATTACAACGAGATATTATAACAGTACATCGAACCCGAAAGCAGCTCAGTTCATTTATGAAATGCTTCAGAGTTACGGTTACACTCCAAGGTATCAGAACAACAGCACAACCAGCATCAACGTGCTGGCCGTAAAAACCGGCACGAAATACCCTAACCAGTACTACGTTATCTGCTCGCACTACGATGACATGCCGTCCAGCGGTCTGGCTCCCGGCGCTGACGATAACGCATCCGGCACGGTAGCTGTTCTGGAAGCAGCAAGGGTTTTAAAGAATTTCAATACGGATTACTCGATTATTTTCGCCGCGTTTGACGAAGAAGAAAGAGGCCTCTACGGAAGTAAGGCATTCGTGGACACTTCTTACTTTCACGGCGATTCGATAGTCTGCTGTCTTAATTTCGACATGATCGCTTACGACGGCAACAACGACGGTAAGAACACAGTCGTTTACAACGCTCCGTCGGAAGGTTTTGCAAACGATTACATTAGCGCAATGAGAACGTATGCGCCGACACTCGTGCCGATTAAGCTTCTCGACCTTACTGCCAACAGCGACCACGCATCTTTCTGGACGAGAAACTACAAAGCGTTCATGAACATCGAGGACGAGAACGAATTCAACCCGTATTACCATACTTCAAACGACAAGTTCCAGTATGTTAACATCAACTATTTCAGGAACATAATAAGAACGGCTGTCTCCGCCGTAACTTCAATGTCGAACAACCTGAGGATGGATTTCTACCATACGCCGCTTTCAAACGGGTATTACCTTACGCCGAGAACGGCCACAGTCGTGATAAAATCGGCTAATAAAGTCGCGACCGGAACAACCGCGTCCCCTAAGCTTTATTACAAGGTAAACAGCGGAACGTTCAACCAGGTCAGTTACAGTTACTATAACCTGGATACGTTCAAATTCACCATCCCCGGACAATCGCTCGGTTCGGTAGTTTCATACTACTTCGGAGCGCAGGATTCCGCGGGAACATACGTCTGCACATACCCTGCGGGCGGAAGAGGCCTTAATCCTCCCGGAAGCACGGCACCGACGACGTTATTCTCTTACTCTATTGAAAATATAAACTATGCCTGCGTGGGCACCGGAACCACTACAGTCGGGCATCCTTTCTACAGTTACTACGACGACGCGAGAACGAACATGCTTTATACGGCATCTGAACTCAACATTCCCGCGCCTAAAGTGCTTACAAGAATCGGATTCAACTTCTCTTCGGTTTCGTCGCAGGCTCTGAACGAATTTACTGTTAAACTTCAGAACACAACTTCGACAACACTGACGGGATTCACCTCAAGCGGATGGATGACAGTATACAGCCAGACATACACTCCTCCGGGAACAGGCTGGCAGTACATACAGTTCACAACACCGTTCTATTACGACGGTACGAACCTGCTCGTCGAAATTTGTTTCAATAACGCTTCATGGACATCCAATTCGATGGTTTACGCTACATCCGCGCCGAACATGACATGGCTTCAGTATCAGGACCTTCCTGTAGGCAGCGGCTGCACGGACCTTCTGGCGGGATCGGTTCAGTCCAGCAGGCCGAATGTCTGCTTCACATACGATGCGGGAACAAACGAAGGAAACCTCGGCTCACTCCTGCCGAAGAAATTCGAGCTTTCGCAGAACTATCCGAATCCTTTCAATCCCGTAACGAAGATCAACTTCGCAGTTCCTAAAACAGGAATGGTTTCAGTGAAGGTATACGACCTCCTCGGAAAAGAAGTCGCGACACTCGTAAAAGACGTAAAGCAGGCCGGATATTATTCGGTAGACTTCAACGGAGCGGATCTCTCATCCGGCGTTTATTACTGCAGGATGGAATCGGGCGATTTCATAGACGTGAAGAAGATGGTACTGGTGAAGTAATCAGATTATAACATACAAATACTAAAGGCTGCGAAAGCAGCCTTTTTTTTATTTCAAATTTTAAAATTCAAAGTGTAAAATTGCGTGTAATATTTAAATTTACATATAGATTCAGAAATAGTTATCTCTCGAACAATTATGCCCGGGATTGCTGGATTTACTTACCAAATAAATCTATACTAATAAATATTTCACTGATAATTCCCGTTTTCATATCTTCATACATCGAATTCATTATTCGGATACATAAATAATTTCCTGTGCATAATTTTCAACTTTGAATTGTACTTTTACATTTTAAATTTTACATTTTCAACTGCAATAAAAAAGGGCTGTTTTGGACAGCCCTTTTGAAATATATATTTGTCTTCTTTTATTTCAGAAGCGTCATTTTCTTTATTGCCGTGTAATCGCCGGCCTGAAGTCTGTAATAATATACGCCCGATGCAAGTTTCATTGCATTGAAATTCAGCGTATACTTTCCGGCATTCCTGAATTCATTGACAGGTACTGCCACTTCGCGGCCTGTCATATCGTAAACAGTTATCTTCACGTTCGAATTCTTAGGAATATCGTAATCGATAGAAGTCACGGGATTGAACGGGTTCGGATAATTCTGACTTAGCCTGTATTCGCCCGGAATCTGCGGCGTATTTTCGTCGATACCGAGAATGAGCGTGGCTGTCTTGATAACGATTTCATTTCCCGGGTCAAACGTAACCGCCGTTGGCTGCCTGTTGAAATAGAAAGAGAACAGCTGATTGTTGGAACTGTTCATCACCCTGACCGTAGTATCAGAGCCTGTGGAGAATGAGAACTTTATCGTAAGCGGAATCGGGAAAAATCCCGCGTTTGTCTGGACCTGTTTCGCGAGGAAGTTGATTCTCCACTGTCCGCCGCCAACATTTGTGAAATTATATCCGTTCTGGTACTGCGGATGGTTCGGCTGATAAAGCCATGCGTTATAGAACCAGGTCAGGTCCTGGCCCGCGATCGAACCCATCTTCGCGAAGAACTCGGGAATGGTCGCGTTCTTTAACTTGAAGTTTGCGGTGTCAGTAGCATATGCTTTCATGCCTCTGAAGAACGCTGAATCACCGAGAGTGTATCTAAGCAGATGAAGCACGCAGGAACCTTTGCAGTATGTTATCGCATAGTTGAAAAGAGTATTCGCGTCCGGAGTTGTCACGTCCCATGAAGGTACAGATATCGCCCATCCCGGATTGCTTGAAAGGTAAGAACTCGCGTCCGAATTAATCATCGATTTATAAGCCGCGTAACCGCCCGTGCGTTCAACCCAGTATGATTCGTTCCATGTGGCGAAACCTTCGTTAAGCCAGATATTGGACCATGTGGCGCAGGTTATCATATCTCCGAACCACTGGTGGGCGTATTCGTGGAGTGTTGTGTTTTCATTCCAGGAATTGATTGTCGTCAAAGTCTGATTCTCCATGCCGCCCCATGTGAATCCTGCGCTGTTCGGCACATAACAGAAACCGTTCTTCTCGAAAGGCATTTCTCCGAACGCCGCCGAGAAATACGTAGTAGCGGTCGGAAGTATAGCCGCGATAGTCGAACTGTTTGCAGTTGTCGGCGAATACAGCCTGAGCGGAATGCTGTCCGCGGGATGCGTAGGCGGATGCCAGTAAACGATATTTATCGTGTAACCGACCTTTGAAGTCATTACCATTAAATAAGTCGACATCGGATCTCTGCTTATCCAGTGATAATAAATTGAGTCGCCGGTCACGGTAGAATCGTTGAGTCTGCCGTTTGAAGCCAGTCTGACAGTCGAAGGCACCTTCGCGGTTAAATCGAATGTTGCTTTGTCGAAAGGCCTGTCGTAGCACGGGAACCATCCGCGCGCGCCCTCGGGCTCCGCGTCAGTGAAAATGTATCCCGATGAGCCGCTGTTGTAGAACGACGCGTCCGTTACGTTGTTGTGCCTGTAGTATATCTTGATGCTGACAACTTCGTTAACGTTGTACGTGCGGTTCATAGTAACAGTCAGCAGATTGCTGGCGTGAGTGTAAGTAAGCAACGGACCGCCGATAAGCCTTATTGAGTCGATAACAAGCGAAGTGTTGTTCGCATGCATCGGGATCGACGTAAGAGTTGAATCGACCCTGAACGTCATAAGATTTGAGGCCGTGAATGCCTTTGAATATGGCGAAAAATAATTCGCGTAAAGGTCAACCTTTATGGTGTAATTCTGCACATCATAAGAATGCCTCGGCGTATTTGCGGAGTACCCTGAATAAAGCTCCGGCAATATCATCTTTGTTCTTTTCTGAGAACAAACCTCAGCGCCCTTCTGTTGAGTAAAGTCCTGGGCAACCGAAGTAAGCGTGAAAATACCGAGAAGCATAACTGCGATAAAGATCTTTTTCATTTTGGTAGAATTAAGTATTTAAAATGCATTTGATTAATATAACTAAACCCTTTTTGAAATTATATTACTATCGTAAGTAAACTAACTTTTTAGTCTCTGTTACACCCCCGGACACAAGTGTGTAATAATAAACTCCGGAGGCCAGATTAACAGGAGCAAATACGACACTGTAACTGCCGGGCCTCTGCTTTTCATTCACAAGTAAAGCGACTTCCCTGCCGGTAACATCGTAAACTTTCAGGCTGACGCTGCCGTATTCCCTTATCTGATACTCAATTTTTGTCGAGGGGTTGAAAGGATTGGGATAGTTCTGTTCCAGTTTGAAGCCGACAGGCTCGACGGGGTCGTCGCCCTTCTTGTCTTTTAAAATCTTGTTCGACGGATCCATCGTAATTGTTACGGGTTCAGTCGGTACATTCACTGTAAAAGTCTGCGAAGCGGCGCTGTTGAAGAGCACAACTGTTGTGTCGCCTGCCTTAGTCCTTATCCTGAAATCTACCGGCATCGTAAAAAACGCGGGCGATGTGTTTGCCGCCTGATTAAGCGTTATGAGAACGTCGTAAGTGTTGTCCTCGCGCCTTGCCTTGTCCCATATAACATTGTACTTTGGATAGTTCTCGCCGTATACCCATTCGTAGAAGAAATAAGCCAGACTCTTTCCGTAAACATGTTCGGCGACTCTCTGAAAATCTTCCGTGACTGCGGTTCCGTAAGATACGAGAGAGTCATTGGCGTATGATTTCATAATAGTGAAGAACAACGAGTCGCCGGTTATGCCTCTAAGCATGTGGAGTATGACTCCGCCCTTATAATAAGACTTGTACGTATTGAATATCTCGGACTCCGAATACGCGTTCTGGACATATACAGTTCCCGCAGCAAGTTTCGAATAATTCATTTTCGATTTCATGAAGTAGTCGTACGCGTCTTTTCCCTGTGAAGCCTCTATATACACGGCTTCCGAATAAGTAGCAAACCCTTCGTTAAGCCATATATGATGGAAGTTCCTGCACGTTACCTTGTCGCCGAACCACTGATGAGCAAGCTCGTGGGCGATCACTCCTGAAGTGAATGCCCCCATCGAAGAAATCGTCTGGTGCTCCATCCCTCCGCCCCATCCGAACTGTGCGTGACCGTACTTCTCCCTTATGAACGGGTAAAGGGAGTACCTGTCCGAAAAGACAGTGAGCATGTTCGGTGTTTCGTCCAGATTTGCTTTTATATTTTCGAGATATTCAGGATATATATAGTGCGTAACAGGAAGCGAATCGTTCGCCGAATATCTGAAGTAATTATTATATAAGGTATAATTCGTTACGGCTATTGAAATAAGATAACCCGCAATCGGGTACGAGCCGTGCCACTTATAAGTCGTGGTGTTATCCGGATTGACTACTGTTTCCTTCAGCAGTCCGTTTGACACTGCAGTCAGAGACGACGGGCATGTAACCCATACGTCGGACGAATCCGCCTTATCGCCGGGAGTGTTCTTGTTCGGAAACCAGTCGGAAGAACCATAAGGCTCGCTCAGGCTCCATATAACGGGAATTCCGTTATGGTAGCTGAACTCGAAACTCCCGAAACCCGACCCGCCCGGAAGACCTTTGTAGTAAACGTTTACGGTGAATTCAGAAGCGGTGTTCGCGAGATTTATACTAAGCAGATCCTGGCTGTGGCCGAATGAAACGACGTTGTTTCCGGCAACTGAATCTACCGTCAAAGATGAAGACAGATTCAGAAAGAATGAATTCTTTGCCGCAGGAAATTTTCCTTTAATAGTCGCTATGCCTGTAAGATAATTCGGACTTAGCTGAAGTTTCAGGTTGAGTTTGTAATAAGTGATGTCGATGGTTGAATCGATCTGTATGTCGTTCGGCTTTGATAATCCGGGCGAAAAGAATGGCGCATTGGTTTCCATATGCCTTGAACAGAAACCCAGGCTTAAAATCGCCAGCAATAATATGGCCGTTCTCATTTTCACTTTCCTTTATAATCTATAATATTATTTGTTATTTTGAAATTCCAAAATAGACAATCTTCAGGCTTCGATGTACTTCCTCAACCGTTTGGGCGAAAGTCCTGACGGGCACGGATGGAGTTACAAACATCAGTAGCTCGTTCCCAAACTCCTGTTTGGGAACGCGAGAGAATTGTTTCGTGGTTCCCAAAGAGGACTTTGGGAACCAGAATTTTTTATGCCATTTCCGTCCCGAGGTTGCCACAGAATGCAAAATATTGCAATATATTTCATCATAATGACACTTTTGTCAGTAGCATACATCAAAAACAGCTTAAAAATGCATGATTTTAATTTGGCACGCCTATTGATATATACATTAGCGTAATGCTTAAAATAAAAAATTAAAAATTAAAATTATAAAGTAAGGAGACTTAAAATGAACTTAATAAAATTTAAAAAGGACAGCGATCTTATCAACGACGCTTTCAGGTCAATTTTCGATTCACCTTTTTTCAGAGGCGATGTGCTCGACGCATCGAGCTATACCCCCAGAACAAGGATAACCGAAGACAAGGACAATTTCTACATCAACCTTGAGCTTCCGGGAATCGCTAAAGAAAACGTGAGGATCGAAGTTGAAAACAACCTGCTCTCGATAAAAGGCGAAAAGAAATCGATGACAAAGAGTGAAGACACGAATCTCGTGATGAACGAAATAGTTTACGGTGAATTCTGCAGGTCGTTCAACCTGTCGAAAGACATCAAGGTCGACGGCATCGAAGCTGATTTTAAAGACGGTTTGCTCACGATCACCTTACCGAAGGTCGAGGAAGCAAAGCCGGTAGTTAAAGAAATAAAGTTGAAATAACTTTCAATAAACAGACGTCTAAATCAGGGACTACCTGCGGTAAGGCAGGTAGTCCCTATTAAAGAAAGTGAGGCTTTTTTAAAATGGGAAAAATAATAGGAATTGACTTAGGTACGACTAACTCGTGCGTTGCGGTGATGGAAGGCAATGACCCGGTGGTTATCCCTAATGCTGAAGGAATGCGCACGACCCCTTCGGTCGTGGCCTTCACAAAAACAGGAGAAAGGGTTGTCGGCGACCCGGCCAAGAGGCAGGCAGTCACCAATCCGACAAACACTGTATTCTCCATAAAAAGATTTATGGGACGCAAATACGATGAAGTAGCGATGGAAATCGGCGAAGTCCCGTATAAAGTAATAAGAGGCGACAACGATGTGGCAAGAGTCGAAATTGACGACAAAAGCTCTAATTCAAAACGCGTTTACTCACCGCCCGAAATCTCGGCGATGGTCCTTCAGAAAATGAAGAAGACGGCGGAAGATTATCTCGGACAGCCCGTTACCGAAGCGGTTATAACAGTACCCGCTTACTTTAACGACGCGCAGAGGCAGGCGACAAAAGACGCGGGCAAGATTGCAGGACTCGATGTAAAAAGAATAATAAACGAACCGACAGCCGCGGCGCTTGCGTACGGACTCGATAAGAAGAAAAAGAACCATAAGGTCGCGGTTTTTGACTTAGGCGGCGGTACGTTCGATATCTCGATTCTCGAACTCGGAGACGGTGTCTTCGAAGTGAAATCGACGAACGGCGACGGACACCTTGGCGGCGATGACTTTGACCAGAGACTTATTGATTATCTCGCGGACGAATTCCAGAAGAAAGAAGGAATCGACCTGCGCAAAGACCCGATGGCATTGCAGAGACTGAAAGAAGCAGCGGAAAACGCGAAGAAGCAGCTCTCGACGAGCGCTCAAACTGAAGTGAACCTCCCGTACATAACGGCGACAGCCGAAGGACCGAAGTTCCTTCTTGAGACAATCACGAGAGCGAAATTCGAATCGCTCGTAAACGACCTGGTGGAAAGAACTGTGGCTCCGTGCGAAAAGGCAATCAGGGATTCAGGTTACGGCCTGCACGAAATCGACGAAGTAATTCTCGTCGGCGGTTCAACAAGGATACCGATGGTTCAGGAAAAAGTAAAGAGACTGTTCGGCAAGGAGCCGCACAAAGGCGTCAACCCTGACGAAGTAGTCGCCATAGGCGCATCGATTCAGGGCGGCGTGCTCGCCGGCGACGTGCACGACGTGCTTCTGCTCGACGTGACTCCGCTTTCGCTCGGCATCGAAACACTGGGCGGCGTTATGACGAAACTCATCGACGCGAACACGACTATACCGACAAAGAAGTCGCAGGTGTTCTCAACCGCGGCGGACAATCAGCCTTCTGTTGAGATACATATTCTTCAGGGCGAAAGACCGATGGCGATGGACAACAGGACGCTCGGCAGGTTCCATCTCGACAGTATTCCTCCGGCGCCGAGAGGCATTCCGCAGATAGAGGTTACATTCGACATAGACGCGAACGGCATTCTTCACGTGACAGCAAAAGACACGGGAACGGGCAAGACGCAGGATATAAGGATAACGCATTCAAGCGGACTTACGGATTCCGAAATCGAAAAGATGAAGAAGGACGCGAAGGAACACGAAGCCGAAGACAAGAAGAAACGCGAAGAGATTGACATGAAGAACCAGGCGGACGCTATGATATTCCAGGGCGAGAAGCAGTTGAAGGAATTCGAAGGCAAACTCAATCAGGATGCAAGGGTAAAGATACAGACGGCTATCGACAGACTGAAAGAAGCGGTTAAAACAAACAACCCGACTGAAATCAAATCCGCTATGGACCAGTACAACGCTGCATGGAACGAAGCTTCTTCGCAGATGTATTCCCAGGCGAAATCGCAGGGTCCCGAACAGGGAGGACAGAACGCAGGCCAGCAGGGCGCGGGCGGACAGAAGAAAGACGACGGCAACGTTGAAAACGCGGACTTCGAAGTTGTTGACGATAAGAAGTAATTTATTAAAATATATTTAACCGTAGCACAAATCCCCTCGTATGAGGGGATTTTTTTATTTATGCAGCGGAGTCACAAATATTTTCTTTGCCTACCCAAACAGGAGTTTGGGAACGAGGAAAGGTAATGCGAACCTTCGGTTTGGGAATCAGCTGAAGAAATGCTTCACTATTTCAGCCGGCTTTGCCGGCGCGCCAGGTGGTAACACCTGACGCCACAAGAAGATCTTCTCTCCCCTTCTTTGAATTTTTCAAGAATTATTGTGTTGTAGTTATTAAGGGTATTAAAACAAAACTATGGTAACGGAAATTCAAAGAAAGAAAGCGGAGGAATTTCTGAAATATCACACGGACAAAGAGATACTTGTCCTGCTGAATTCATGGGACGCCGGAAGCTCCAAACTTATTGAAGCATGCGGCTTCAAGGCAATAGCAACGACAAGTATGGGAATTGCGGCATCACTCGGCTATCCTGACTGCCAGATAATACAGCTTCACGAAATGCTGGACGCAATAAAAAAAATCGTTAACGCGGTACAGGTACCGGTCACTGTTGATATCGAGGCCGGTTATGGTAAAAACACGGAAGAAGTAATAAAATCGGTTAAAAAATTTATAGCCGCGGGAATAGTCGGAATAAACATCGAAGACAGTCTGGATTTAAGTCCTGTACTGATCGACGAGACCGAATTCTGCGAAAGAATATCGGCAATACGGGAATTATCGGACTCGCTGGGTTTTCATCTTGTAATCAACGCAAGGACGGATTCATTCTACACATCCGCCGGTTCAGCTCAGGAAAAACTGCGCGAATCAATCAGGCGCGGCAATAAATACCGCGAGGCGGGCGCTGACTGCATATTCGTTCAGCCCGTATGGGAAAAAGAAACAATCGCGGCGCTCGTCAGGGAAATCGACGCTCCGATAAACATACTTTCAAACCCCGCTATAGGCGATGGTCTGCCGCCTTCCGTACGCGAGCTTCAGAAACTTGGAGTAGCGCGTTTAAGCCTGGGTTCGAGCCTGATGAAAGCGGCGCTTGCAATGGTAAAAAAGGTCGCAGACGAACTTATGGAAAAAGGAACATACGGCATTCTCGCGGAAACAATGACGCCGTTTCCCGACGCAGCGCTTGCATACAAAATGGCAACTCGGGTATAATACAATATCGATAGTACACACCGGAGTGCGGATAAATAAAATTTAAAATGAGAAAACTAATTGCGTCAATCAACATGACGCTTGACGGATTTTGCGACCATACGGCAGTAATCCCCGACGATGAACTGCACCGGCATTACAATGATTTATTAAGTAACGCGGGCACAATTTTATTCGGAAGGATAACATACCAGCTGATGGAAAGCGCCTGGCCGCCAATGGTAAAAAATCCCACCGGCAACAAGCCAACGGATGAATTCGCGGTAATTATCGACAACATTCAAAAAATTGTTTTTTCCCGTACACTTCAGCAAGTAGATTGGAAAAACACGACATTGAAGAAGGAAATCATTGAGGAAGAAATTATAAGACTCAAAGAGCTGGATGGAAAGGACATATTAGCCGGAAGTCCGGGGTTAATATCTGCCTTGATGAATCTCGGTTTGATTGATGAATACCAGCTTTGTGTTCATCCTATCGTAGCGGGAAACGGCCTGCGGTTATTCAAGGACTTAAATTCCCGAATT
>CAIKZJ010000011.1 GCA_903831845.1 uncultured Ignavibacteriota bacterium | reverse complement strand
GGTTATCAGGGAAGGCGAATGGATTTCGCTTAACGGTACAAAGGGTAACGTTTATGCCGGCAACCTGGAAATGATGGACGTCGATACGGACAACGAAGATTTCAAGAACTTCATGAAGATTTGCGACAAGGTGAGAGTGATGAAAGTAAGAACGAACGCCGACACACCGGAAGACGCCGCGAAGGCGAGAACTTTCGGCGCGGAAGGTATCGGTCTTTTCAGGACGGAGCACATGTTCTACGGAAAGAATTCCGAACAGCCGCTGTTCCTTCTGAGAAAGATGATCATGTCGGGCACGGAAGAAGAAAGAAAGAACGCGCTTAACGAGTTGTTCCCTTTCATAAAGAGCGACATGAAGGGCACGATTGAAGCGATGGACGGATATCCCGTTACGATCAGGACTCTCGACCCGCCGCTTCACGAGTTCGTTCCTAACAATGAAGATGAAAGAGCGAGACTGGCGGAAAGTCTCGGAATTACGATGGAAGCTTTCAATCAGAGAGCCGACGGACTTCACGAGAACAACCCGATGCTCGGACACAGGGGCGTGAGGTTAGGCATCACGTATCCCGAGATAACCGAAGTGCAGATAAGGGCGATATTCGAGGCGACTGCGGAACTTCTGCAGGAAGGCAAGAAGCCTATGCCCGAAATCATGATTCCCGTAACTTGCACGTCGAGAGAGCTGAAGCACCAGTATCAGATTATTGACAGAGTATACAAGGAAGTATGCGAGAAGTTCGGACTGAAGAAGTTCAACCACATGGTAGGAACGATGATTGAGATTCCGAGAGCGGCGCTCGTAGCGGATTACATCGCGAAGTACGCGCAGTTCTTCTCATTCGGCACGAACGACCTTACGCAGATGGGATTCGGTTTCTCGAGAGACGATATCGGCGGATTCCTGCCGGATTACATTCAGCAGCACATACTGCCGGTCGACCCGTTCCAGGTTATCGACAGGTACGGTATCGGCGAGCTTATGAAGATCGCTGTGGCGAAGGGCAAGTCGACGCGTCCTGACATCAAGTTAGGAATATGCGGCGAGCACGGCGGCGAGCCGAATTCAGTCGAGTTCTGCCACCAGCTTGGTCTGGCGTACGTATCGTGTTCACCGTTCAGAGTCCCGATAGCGAGACTCGCGGCGGCAAGAGCGTCGGTAGAGTACAAGCACGGAATGATTTTCGGCGCGAAACCGGCGGCGAAGAAAGCTCCGAAAGCAGCGAAGAAGACAGTAAAGAAAGTGGCGCCGAAGAAAGCAGCGAAGAAAGTCGTGAAGAGGTAATCTTCTCTCGTTACGAAGCCTGCGCGTTCTTTGCGTCCCGGTTTATCGGGACTTCGTAACGCGCTAAACTGTCATTCCAGCATGTTCTTAGCTGGAATCCAGTACTAACACTGATCATAAAAAAGTAGTTAGTAGTTAGAACAGAGCAAGAGAAGAAAACGGAATAATAATAATACCTCGTTCCCGGGAATAACATCGGGAACGAGTTTTGTTTTAAAACGGGGGGTGTAAAATCGGTGCCGCGCCAGCGGCTTAACGCCGTCTGCGCGCAGCGTAAATGTATCAGCCGAAAATTTTGAAGAACTCCCTGAAAATAATTTCCGACGCCTGCGATTGTATCGTTGCGGAATTATTCAGAGTTGTATCGCCATTTTTATCCGCGTCTCCGGCCTCCTCCGCCGTCGTTTGTTTTCCGTTAACTTCAGTTCCGGATAAAGCATTGCGTTTGCTCCGGAACAGGAATATTATGTTTCTGATTGACAAATTAAAAAGTATTCAATTTCAAAATCGTTACACTTTTTTAGTGGCAATATTCATGCCATTACGTTTTACTTTGTTTTGACGTTTAAAGTAAACAAACCTTCTATTATTCGCTTATTTTCAGCAATTTGGTATCATTTTGAGAGGAGGGAATCGCATATTGAGAAAGCACTATGCAATTAATAATTAGTAATTAGTAATGTGTAATTAGTAATTAAGAGCGTAACATAAAGAAGAGCAATTACCAATTATTAATTACTAATTGTTAATTGTCTTTGCCAGGTTTCTTTTCCACCCTGAATACTTTGTTCTTTTCACGGGTGTTCCGGAGAAGATTTCGTTGAATTTTTCTTCGGTAAAGGATGAAAGTTCTTCGCATGATTTATTGAAGTGCGCGGGATTCGGAAAAAATGCTTCGTCGTTCGTGAAGAATTTCTTTTTGTTGTAAGGGCAGACGTCCTGACAGATGTCGCAGCCGAATATCCAGCCGTCTGTTTCGATGTGC
>CAIKZJ010000010.1 GCA_903831845.1 uncultured Ignavibacteriota bacterium | reverse complement strand
TTATTATTGTTTATGACTACAGCGCCGTCGTGCAGGGGCGAGCGGGGGTAGAAAATCGAGACGAGGAGCTCCTTGTTTATCTTCGCGTCTATTCTTTCGCCTGTTTCCACGATATTCTGAAGGCCGGTAGAACGCGTGATCACTATAAGCGCACCCCATCCGTTCTTCTGAAACTCGACGCATGCGTCCACGACTTCCGTAACATTCTCCTTGAGGTCGATTCTCATAAACAGTCTAACAATCCTTGTCCTGCCTATAATAATAAGGACTCTGCGGATTTCAGGCTGGAAGAGGATAATAAGGGCGATTACCCATATATCAGTCAGTTTGCTAAGCAGCCAGCCCATCACCTGAAGGTTAAGAAGCTGCGCGACGAATGAAATACCCAGAATCAGCAAAAGGGAAAGGAAAATCTGGAACGCAATAGTCCCCCTCATTACCTTGTATAGTTTATAGAATACATAGGTAACGATTAAAATATCTATCAGGTCAATCAGCCTGAACGATATAAAACTGATTCTGAAGAGTTCCATTATGTAAAGTAAACAAAATCACGGAGTAATTAAATGATTAATGTTTTGCATTATAAAACAAGCATGCTGGAGTAAGATTTCAAAAATCAAATATCAAAAATCAAAAATTCAAATCAAATATCAAATATTATAAAAAAACAAAACAGTCTTTTTGTTCTGCTTCCCAAGCTGGAGCTTGAGAAGGAAAATAAGCCATCGCGGTAAAGGGCTCTTAAAACCATTTAAAATCTGATATTTAAAATTTACAATTGAATTAAATGTGTGGTTTTATTTGAAATTATTGTATAATTTTGAATAGCTTAAGGGGTATGAAAAAACTACTGCCAATAGTATTGGTATTATTGTTTCTGTTAAACGATTTCAGTTTCATTTCAGTGTATCTGCCGATGAAATCGCTTATCAGAGAACTCAATTCTGAATTGCGCGAATCGAACACAGACAATCCCGAAATTACCGTCATTACCTCTCACGACGAAAAATTCAAAAGAGAAACAGAAGAACTGATAGCATCGGGCGAAGACGAATTCGTTTACGAGGGCGAGTTATACGACATATGCGAAATAAGGGAAACGAACGGAACGTATGCGATATACTGCATAAAGGACATTAAGGAAAATTCGCTCGACAGCATATTCACGTCGCAGTTCACGCAGAAAACCGACAAGAACATATCGAAAGTCATAAACAACCTTATAAACAACAAAAGACTTATTGCATACCTTAACACAAACAACATTTTCATGTCGGCCTTAGAAGTATCTTACATTTACTTCGACGTAAGTTATCCGGCAAATAATCCGTTTCTCGGCACCGACACTCCGCCACCGAAGATTTCATAACTTAACATATCGCTGCTGTTTTCTGTCATCGGCAGAAGAAACCATTTATTAAAACTAAAATTAAAAGTTATGAAAAAGCTGATTTTACTAATTGTCTTATTGGTGTTTGCATCATCAAACGGATTTTCACAGTTTGAAACACTGGACAGCGCAAAAAAGGAATACAAATATCCTCTCGAAATACTCATTACCGCCCCGAGATTAACAATGCCTCTCAAGGAAAACAGTTTCGCCACGTCTATCGTCGGATACGATTTTCTGACGACGATGCCGAGGACTATAGCGGTCGACGAGCCCCTGAAACTCGTTCCGGGCGTGAAGGTTGACAATCAGGCGAACGGAGAAAGAATTCACCTTTCAATAAGAGGTCAGGGAATACTGACTGAAAGAGGTATCAGAGGAATAAAAATTCTTCTCGACGGAATACCCGTTAACGACCCGACAGGTTTCGCGCCTGATTTCTTCGACGTCGACTGGGCGACAGTCGAAAGAGTGGAAGTGATGAGAGGTCCCGGAGCGTCGCTGTACGGCGGCAGCTCATCGGGCGGTGTTCTCAACATCATCACGAAAAACGGAGGCATCAGGCCTTTGTCAGGAACCGGCTCGATAATCTACGGCTCGAATAATTTCTTCAAAGGCAACGGACAGTTCGGCGGGCAGGTAAAGGACGTGAACTACAACCTTTCTTACTCGAAGGAATACGGCGACGGTTACCGCGACCACACTCATTTCTGGGGAAATAACATTTACGGAAAAGCCACATACAACCCCTGTCCGCACATATCGCTTACTCCTGTAATCAGTTATTCGGAAAAGTACCATGAGAATCCCGAAGGCATAAATCTTCAGCAGTACCAGCAGGACCCGAAACAGGCGAACCCCGACGCGGTACCTTTCAACGAATACCTTGAAACAAACAGAATTTACGGCGGACTGGTCGGAAGCATGAACATAAACGAAATGCACGACCTCAACTTCAACATTTATACAAAGAAAACGCTGTTCACCGAAGCGAACAACAGGACATACAACGACAGAAATATTGTCACACCGGGCGCGTCCCTTCAGTACAATATCCACATCGGCGGAAAGAAACTTAAAAACCACGTCAGCGTCGGAACAGACCTTCAGTGGCAGACGATTGTAGAAAAGAGAGTTCAGAACCTGCGGCAGTTAAGGGGCACAGACCTTCTTTCGAACCAGAAAATCGAACAGCGCGGACTTTCCGCTTTCTTAATCGACAGAGTCGATATAGGCGACAAGTTCAACGTGATGGCCAGCGTCAGGTATGACGACATAAGAAACTCGCTTTCCGACAGGATGAAAACGCTTTACGATTATTCGGGCGAAGCAAATTTCAACAAAACAACGGCAAGAATCGGGTTCACTTACACGCCCGTTCCGAACGTAAACATATACGCGAACGTCGGCCAGGGTTTCCTGCCGCCGGCTACAGAAGAGCTCGCGCAGAATCCCGATAACTTCGGCGGATTCAACACGCATCTCGTTTCCGCCACATCGGTAGGAGAAGACATCGGCGTCAGAGGAACCATCAAGGACATTTTCTATTACGACCTTGGCGGCTTCTATCTTACCACAAAGAACGATTTCGACAGGTACAGACTCGTCAACGACCCGCTCCGCAGCCAGGAAACTTTCTATAAGACGGAAGGCTCCAGCAGGAGATTCGGTATAGAATTCTACGGCAAGCTGACTCCCGTGAAACCGCTCATGATACAGGTTGCTTACACTTATTCTAACTTCAAGTACACGAACGAAGTGCCCAGCAGAATCGTAATGGATGACACATCAATTTACAAATACGCGTCCGACGGCAACTGGCTGCCCAATTCGCCGCAGCACCAGATATACGCGGACGTGCAGTATGAAATACTGCCTCATCTTTATGTAGGCCTTAGTTCGGAAACACTTTCGAAGTCATACATCGACGGCGCGAACGTTGAATCTGAAGCTGTTGAAGGATACACACTTTTCAACGGAAGAATAATGTACGACTGGTGTCTTAAGAAAATAGCAGGACAGCTGTCATTCAGCGTAACGAACCTCGGCGACAAGAAATACGTGGCGTTCTCCGAACCCGACCCGGGAGGAAACGCATATCAGCCGGGAGCGGGAAGGCAGTTCTTCGGATGCCTGAAAATCAATCTTTAAGAAGAGATTTCTCATTAAATCCCGTTATAAAAAAGTCCCGGAATGCGAATTCCGGGGCTTTTTTTTATACATTCCTTTTAACTTTTATTAAATACCTTTTTACATTAAGTTTAAACATAAACTAATACTACTATTATGCACCCGAGACTACTCATTCTGGCTATACTTTTAATATGCGCAATACCCGCGTTCGCACAGGAAAAGGAAAAAGAACGCGACAGTCTTAAATACGAAACCGAGGAGCTCGTCATTACGGGTACGAGGACCTACGAAAAAATCATAGATATCCCGTTCTCGGTTTTCAGAGTCGACAAGAAAGAACTCGACTTCGGCAAGAAAGTATCCGCGAAGAACGTGCTCGCCGACGTTCCCGGGCTTTTCCTCCAGTCGAGGTACGGAAATAAGGATATCAGAGTAACAATCAGAGGCTACGGCACGCGTTCGAATACGGGCGTAAGGGGCGTTAAAATACTTCAGGACGGGATTCCCGAATCGGAACCCGACGGCGAAACGGTGATTGACGCCATCGACTTCACTTCGCTTGGCGGAGTCGAGGTCGCGAAAGGCAATCTGTCTTCAATATACGGCAATTCGCCGGGCGGCGTGGTTAACTTCCTTTCTGACATTTACTTTCAGAAAAATTTCTTCACGTCGAACAACCAGTTCGGCCAGTACGGCTTCCTTCAGAACGGCGGCAAACTCGGAATAATGACGAACGACTACAGGTTCTTCATGAGTTACAATTACCGCAATCTTAAAGGTTACAGGGAGCACAGCGGCGAATACGGACATCTGGTTAACGCCGTTTACGAAGGATACCTCGGAGCAAAATCCACGATATCTCTCTACGGAAACTACGTGTGCGGCATTAACAGAATCCCCGGCTCGCTTACGCAGGAGCAGTTCGACGCCGACCCGATGCAGGCGAGAGACCTTGCCATTTCGCAGGACTTCAGGAACGAGAGCAAGAAAGGCAGGCTGGCCGTAAGATTCAAGACGATGTTCGGAAAATCCAACAACAGCGAACTTGAAGTGACGGGATACGGCGGCGTGAAGGATTACATGAAGACTGACGACGAAAGCTATATGATTTCCAACAGGAATTCATTCGGCGGCATGCTTCGTTTCACAAATAAATCCGTTCTCGGAAAGAACAACAACATGTTCACTGTCGGTATGGACTACGCTTTCCAATCGGGACCAAGAACATTCTTCGAAAACATTAACGGCAGGAAAGGCCTGACTGTAATCGATCAGTTCGAAGACGTGCAGAGCAGCGTTGGAGTATACGTCGAAGACCAGTACGAAATACTCAAGGACAAATCGAACCTGTTCTTCTCTTCGAGATACGATTACGTCAATCTTTCAAAGAATTCGATGCAGTTTCACGGTTTAACTGACACCTCGAGGTCGTTCAACAACTTTACTCCTAAACTCGGAATAAACTACAAGCTGACTCCATACATCGCTCTGTATTCGTCATACGGAATAGGCATTGATATACCGGCAGTCAGCGAGCTCGACAACAATTACACTACTTCCAACACGAGATACACTCTCAACCCCGACCTAAAGCCGCAGACTTCGCAGAACTTCGAATTAGGCATAAAGGGCAACATACTGAACAAGGGCGAAGAGTTTATGCGGAAGGTAAAGTTCGAACTGACGTTCTTCAACTATGTCATTCAGAACGAAATCGTTCCTTTCACAATAAACCAGAACACATTCTTCAGAAACGCGACAAGGACAAACAGGACAGGTCTGGAATGCGGATTCTTCTGTGAGCCGTTCGAAGAGACTGAGCTTGTATTTAATTACACGCTGACCAATTTCAAGTACACTGATTACAAAGCGGTAATTCACGGACCGTCGGGAGACGTGACAGAAGATTACAACGGGAATTTTGTTCCTTCGATACCGAGACACATATTCAACCTGATATTCAACTACGAATATGAAATTTCCGACAACATAAACGGACTTCTGCAGTGGGACTGCGACTTCCTGACGAAGATGTACGCGAACGACGGTAACACCGCTACGTCGCCGGGCTACTTCTACGGCAACGTGATGGCGGGAATAAACATAACGACGGGAAAGCTTAACACGATTTTTTACGTCGGCGCGAACAACATATTCGACAAAAGATACGTCGGCTATATTAACATAAACGATTTCTTCGGCAGATACTACGAAACGGGTGAACCCCGAAGCATTTATTCGGGTTTAAATGTTAGTTACAAATTTTAATATTATTCAGAATGTTTACGAGAGCAATTCGTTTTATATCGGCTCTGGCATTAGTTGTGATGCTGTCCGGCAGCGCGCATGCGCAATACAGGCTT
>CAIKZJ010000009.1 GCA_903831845.1 uncultured Ignavibacteriota bacterium | reverse complement strand
CTTGCCGCCAAAATATTTAGCGTTGAGGGCGTCCGAAGTTACCGGAAAATCAGGCGACTTTGTTTCTCCGGCAAGAATTATGTTTCCGGAGTTTTGCGTAATCACGGAATTGACCTGATCCGTCGAATCCCCGCCGATATATGTCGAATATGATATCCAGGAAAGTTTCTGATTTATGATTGTCAGAAAGCCGTCAATTTTTCCGGACAACTTTTTCTTGTAAGCGTTTTCAGTTACGGGAAAATTTTCCGAATGTGTTCCGCCCGCGAGATATATTATTCCGTCATTGCCGAATGAGAAGGACGTAATATAATCCAGAGAACCGCCGCCAATATATGTTGAGTGATATATTTTATCGAGGTTCAGAGATAAAGATGTAATCGTAATGTCGCCCGAAAGCCACGGCTGAGAAGTGTCGGGCGGGGAAGAGTTGTCGTAATATTTTTGAAATGCTTTATCCGATACGGGAAAATCCGTCGACGCGGTTTTTCCGATGAGATATAGTTTGTTTTTGTTAACTGCAAGCCTTGTCCAGTGGTCGCTGCCCGAACCGCCCAGATACGTGGATGCAATATATTTGCAGCCGCTGCTGAATTTGATGATGTAATGGTCGTTATCGCCGTGAATTCGTTTCTGCACGGCATTATCCGATACGGGTAAATTTGCAGAGTTTGTCGTAAAGCCGACGTACACGTTGTCGAAATCATCGAGCGCGATTTGCAGGCAGTAGTATTCCGAGCCTGAGCAGCCCAGATATGTAGAGTAAAGCAGTTCGCCGGCAGGCGACAATTTCATCAGAAACATATCGCCGCCTGTAACATCATCGTGGCCGCTGTAATATTTTTGAAAAGCGTCGTTTGTAACTTTCAGGCCGCCTCTTGTGCCTCCCGCGACAAACGTATTTCCGTTTTTATCTGTAACGGAAGATATTGAAGAATGCACGCCGCCGCCGGGAACCAGATATACGGAATAATCAACGATTGAAGATTGAGAAACCGTCTGTCCGTACAGCCCGGCGAATTGGCTCATAAAAAATATTACTGAGAAAAGAATTTGCTTTTTCACGATTATTGTTTTTAGTTTTCAAATCATTATAAATTATCAATAATTATATCAGCACAACCATTTTCTTCCTGTTACTCCGGCTTTTCCCAGAACACATCAGGATTATTTGTGCATTTGGGTTTATAAACTGCGGTTCTTGGAATAATACCGGGGTATTCCAAAGGCAATAATAAATTACACTTGCTTTCTCCGCCGCTTGTGACAAAGCACTGCAACGCGTAGAGGTCTTTAGCCATATATTTATACAGATATTCTTCTTTGATTAATGACATTTTGTGATTCCAATTCGCGTCGGGATTCAAAATAAGCGGCTTGCCATTAATTAATCGCTCACGGACTTCAGATATCCCGAGCAATTCACCTTTTTCATTCATAACGTACGCCTCGTTAGTCGGGTCCATCCACAGCCATTTTCCGAGTGTGTTCGAATAAACTGCGTTAATTGA
Organism: uncultured Ignavibacteriota bacterium; assembly: GCA_903831845.1. GTDB lineage: Bacteria > Bacteroidota > Ignavibacteria > Tepidaquicellales > Tepidaquicellaceae > CAIKZJ01. The sequence continues at coordinate 3,717 of CAIKZJ010000009.1, read as the reverse complement.
ATGACACTCGGCATCCGTTGAATCTTTCGGCAGACAGACAACGCGTCTTGATTTGAACCCCATAGACAAATAGCAGTTGTTCAATACATCAGCCAGCGCGCCGCAATGCAGTGTACGATGTTCATTCCTGCAGGTCATCATTAATTCCAGTGGACTTTTATAAGCGGGAACTTCAGTTGAGCCGTCGTGCGGATAAGTATCGTGCACCCAGCGCATTAGATTTATGAATTTCGATATTTCGTTTCCTGATCCTGCTATCGAATCGAGATAAAATGTTTTTCTGATTTCCTTCAATTCGGCATCGTCCATGGATTTATATGTGAATTTGTTGATTTCCCTTGTATCGCTGTAATCGTACTGATAAGCGTTTTTTAGAACTTCAAGGAAACCCGGGGCGTAAATTATCTGAGTAAAGGCGGAATCCCTGTTGTTCAGTAAAATTATGAAGGAATATTTCAAATCCGGTTCCACAAAGAATGAAATGGAATCCAGGTCTGTATAAAAGGTAACTGTTGAATTCTTGTATTCGGTATTATAAATATCCGGATTAAATTTGGGTGTAATTCTCCAGGTACCTTTATTCAGAGTATTGCCGTCTCTTATGTCGACTAATTCGGAAGTCGCTTTAATTACGGGCAGTTCCTGCTGCGCTAAAATCACCTGTGCGACAAGGAATATTACAAGTAATAAAATCGTTTTCATTGCTTCGGTTTAAATTTGTTCGTATAATTCTTTAATTACTTTATCAAAATCATTTTTCTTGTGCTGTTGAAAGCGCCGGATCTCATAGTGTATATATATATTCCGCTGCTGAGCATTTCCGCATTGAAGACAGCTTTATACGTTCCCGGAGAGAGTTTTTCATTTATAAGAGTCCCGATTTCTCTCCCGAGCATATCGTAAATTCTGAGTGTTACGAATCCCGACACTGGAACGGCAAAATCGATGCAAGTGACAGGGTTGAACGGGTTCGGGTAGTTTTGTCCCAGATTGTAATTGTCTGGTACCGTGCTTCCGGTGCGGATTATACCCGTATTGTTCAGCACGCTCAAAATAAATGTGCAAACCGCGCTGTCGCCCGCGTTGTCCGTTGCCTTTACCCTTATCGTGTCGGTTTCCGTCGCTGAAGGGGTGCCCGAGAAGTTTCGTGTCGAGGGATTAAACGTAAGCCAGCCGGGCAGGGGATTTCCGTTCGCGAGTTTGGCAGTGTACGTCAAAGTGTTATTGCCGTCGTCGTCTATGAACGTAGTGTCGGGGATTGTGTAATTAAACGGTCTGCCTACCGAATCCGTTTTGTTCCCGATGGGATATTTCACGTACGGTACGAAGTTTGTGTGCATCAGACTGTCTATTACGTTATCTATTTTCACCCAGTAAGTATTGTATGACGTCCAGGCGTTGCCGCCGCGCGTGAAGAACAGATATTTGTTGTCGCTTGTAATGTACGGGCCGTATTCCCACGACGGGCTGGGCAGGTTGATGTTCGGTCCAAGCGCCTTGGGGTTCGTCCATCCGCCGTTGCTTTTTTTGTAACTGATGTAGAAGTCGCTGGCAGCTGTTTCGGTATGCCTGATGAAAAGCAGGAACGATTCGTTTCTCGCAATATAGAAATCGCTTTCTTCGATGTTCGAGTTTACAGGCGGACCGAGCGATACGGGCGTGGTGTCGTTTCCGCTGATTACTATTCTGCCTATGTCGCGGTACATTCCGGTCTGAAAGTTCGTCGAGGTGTAATAATTACCAAGTGACGTGAGCTGCGTGTAATGCGACTGCGGTGTGAAGGAGAAAAGTTTCGAGGGCGCCGTCCATCCTGACGCGGTTCTCCGCATATAATATGCACGGGCTGTGGTGTAATTGACCGGCAGCTGCACGAAAAGCACGCTGTCGTTGGGCGAGAGCGACGGGGCGAAATAGCCGTCGGCAATTTCGAACGGTCCCTGCCATCTGTTTTCAAGATATTTGTAGCAAAAAACTTTCGCGATTGTCGGCGGATATCCGTTTAACTGGCTGTAATAAAATTCTTTTCCGTCGTTCGAAGTCCAGACGCGTTCGATAGGCCTGCTGGTTCCGTTTATGGGGAGTTGAAACAGTACGGGAGTGTTACCCGGTCTTGGCTTCGCGAGATAAAGGCTGTCCTGCGGAATCGGCTGCGAGAAACATGCCGAAGCGATTAACAGCGAGCAGATGATAGTAATGAATGTTTTCATGCGACATTATTTTTTTCGTTTAACCGCTCTCTTGCCCTGATTTCCATGGGCAGGATGCAGTTGTAAATAAACTTGTTAAGGGGCGTTGGGAAGCAGAGTTTCTTTCCGAGTTTAACGACGGCGCCGTTCTGGTATTCGATTTCCGAAGGCCTGCCTTCGAGAACGTCGCGCGTGAGCGAGGAGGTCGAGTTGAAAGGAAACGAGTCGATGAGAGCCACTGTCTCTTTTACGAAATTCTGTTCGATGTTTATTCCGGCTTTCCGCGCGAGGTTGTACACTTCGCGTATGAGTTCGGTCATGAGAAGACGCGTTTCCTTCAACTTCCTCAATTCGCCGTAAGTGGTTTTTGAAACAGCGAGAAGCCCGCTTACGCAGATTGCGATGAATTTTTTCCAGATGTCGGCCTCTATGTCATCCGAAATTTTTGAGTCTATGCCAGCTTTTTTGAAAATACCGTTGACGCGTATGATTCTTTCCGAAACCGATTTATCCGTTTCGCCTATTATTACGGACGGCGTTATTCCCGAGTGATGTATGACGCCCGGCGATTCAATCCGGCTGATAATCCGGCAAAGTCCGCCGATTATGTTTTTACTGTCGATTTCCTCGCCGAGTTCGTCTATGACCGTAACACCGTTCTGGAGGGGGAGCAGAACGGTGTCACGCGAAATTATATTTTTAAGCGATGTCCTGATTTTCCTGATTTGCCATGCCTTGACGCAGATTATTACGAGGCCGGGGTGCTCAAGTTCTTCTATCCTGCCGAGCGCCCTTGGGTTCTGCACGTGAACATCGCCGAGTATGCTTTTAACATAAAGCCCGTTTGACTTTATCGCATCGAGATGTTCGTCTCTGGCGATGAACGTGACGTCCTCTCCGCTATCAGCGAGCCGAGCTCCGAAATATCCGCCGACTCCGCCTGTTCCTATGACTGCGATTTTCATAATTGTATTCTTTGAAAATTATTTTGCAACAGATGTAAATTTTTTCGAATTAAACATTACATCAAAATATACGTAGATAAATATATGGCGGATATTGACATTCAGCGAAGTGCCTCTAAAATTCAGCGAACGGGCAGAACGCTGCAGTTAGACGGTTGACAGGGCTGTGACGTAGTTTCGTTTAAAGAACCCGGGCATTCGCTTAAATTGGCGATAATATTCGCGGGTTTATGCGTATATTTGTTGTGACCTATGGACAGGAAAACCTTAAAATACCTTCATTTTTTCTTCTGGACAGTTTCGTTATCGATTGTGTTTCTTGACGCTTTCGTTTACGGCATCGGTACTTTCTATATTCAGAGATTTGCCGCGGCGTCCGTGAAGATGTTTTTCAATCTCGGCTCGTTTTACTTCTTCTATTCAGTAGTCAGCCGGAAAACATTCACGAAGAAAGGAATTTTACTTCTCGTTATCATTGCTCCTGCATTCATTGTTGCCGCCGGCTATTTGACGGCGTTCCTGACTTTTCTTCCGATTTCCACCTATTACACGGACAAAGACTACAT
>CAIKZJ010000008.1 GCA_903831845.1 uncultured Ignavibacteriota bacterium | reverse complement strand
TCATCAATCAGAACGACAAGGTACTGTTCGACGTAGATTCGAAGGACCTGACGTACGGATTCGGTTTGTTCAGAAGCGACAACTCGATGGTGTTTCAGATGCAGGTGGTGCCGGGACACAGGAACGACATACTCTGGAAGTTCGACAAGCCGGGTGTTTACACGATTCGCTCAACGGAATATTCAGGACCGAAGGGCGCGTACATGATAGTCAAGGACGCGGTAGAAGTGATCGCGCAAAAATAATTTAAAAATCAAATTACAATCATATGAGTTTTAAAGATACTTTTTTAAACGGCGAAGGGGGATTTTTCAAACCCGTCACATTGACGCCGATGCAGAAACTTGTTCTGCGTTTCGTTGTAGTAGGACTCGTTTACTATGCGTTCGCGGTTATCGAGGGAATGATAATGCGCGTGTACCAGATAAAGCCTATCGAGTCTATTCCCGATTACCAGTATTTCGCTATTTTAACCGCGCATCCGCTCGTGGGAATTTTCGGCTCGACATATTCGATAGTGTTCGGCGCGTTTCTTTTTCTGATACCTTTCCTTATGAAGAAACCGTTATGGAGTTACAAACTCGCCAACCAGACTTTTCTGCTGATAGCAGTAGGCACGTTCACGTTCTGGTTCGCGGGATTTCTGTCGCACTTCGCACCGCTTTACACATTATACTGGCCTCTGCCCGCGGATTTCAACCAGTTCAGTCCTTTAGGCGGAACGTTCTTCGTGCTCGGCATCGCGCTTGTAATGCTGGGAACGGTATTTTTTGTAATCAACGTATTCAAGACTATCACATACACTCCTGAAGGATGGGAAAAACAGCCGGCGGGCGCGTTGTTCGCTTCGGCATTGGGCTTAAGCGGATTCAAGAATCTTTTCAGGAAAAAAGAAGACAAAAAAGAGCATCTCGTTTCACTGCCTGTGGCGGCAATAGCGAGAGGCACTGTAGACACGGCTTTCAACGCGGGAATAATTTTATTCACTGGTGTTCTTATTCTTGTTTACCTTCTCGCGCATTTATTCGGAGGCGACCTGAAGAACACGGCTGTTGACGCTTTGCTTTACAAGAACTGGTTCTGGTGGGGGCTTGACCTGATAGCGGACGGACTTGTGCTTATTTTCGTAGCGGGTACGTGGTATCTTTTAGCGACGCTTATAACAGGCAAGAAACTTTACATGGAAAATTTCGCAAGAGCGGCTTTATTCATCGAGATGGTTGTATCTTGGACGGTATGGTCGCATCACCTTTTATCCGATCAGGCGCAGCCGGGAATATTAAAAGTAATCTCGGGCGAGATGGTAACCGCATTCGAGTTAATCACGCAGGGTCTGGCATTCTTCATAACTCTCGCGACGTTATGGAGCGCGCGTCCGTTAAAGATGTCAAACGAACTGAAATTCCTCCTCGGCGGACTTCTCGGTTTCGCGCTTGCGGTGCCGGCAGGCATAATGCAGGCGGACATCGGACTGAACAGGATTCTGCACAACACGCAGTGGATAGTAGGCCCGCACGTACACGTAGCTATACTCGTCGGACTGACGATGACGCTATATTCGGCCATTTACGTTCTGTTTCCGATATTAACCAACGGAGCGAAACTATACAGCCAGAAACTCGCGACGTTCCATTTCTGGGCTCATCTACTGGGAGGCATCGGAATGGGCGCGTTCATGGGAATGGCCGGGCTCAAGGGGATGTTAAGACGCGCGATTTACGCGAACGGTGAATTCAATCTTTACATGATACTCGCGGCAATATGCGGCGGACTTCTTCTTCTCGGATTCTTAGCTTTCTTCTATAATATAGTAATGAGCGTAGGACTGAAAGGCGTTATCGGAATATTCACTCCGTCTAAACTCAACCCGAAGGAAATACTTCCGGCAGAAAGTAAATAAATTTATATTGCTCACAGAACCGGTTCCTTAAATAAAGGAACCGGTTTTTTTATATTCTTATCAGCGCACGTGAAACGCGTGCATCGAAATGAATCCCACTATAAATACAATAAGCAGAGCGGCCAGAACGGCTTCTTTGGTAACTATTATTGATTTCGCTTTCTTTATATAATTCAGAAGCAGGCGGCGGTTGAACACGATGTGAATGACAGAAAACACAGCGAACAATATCGCAGCGACGTCGTGGAAAGCCATCCAGAAATGCCGCGCGGTCGACAGCGGGTCGAACTGATAATAGTGGTTCATGTATCCCGATAACGGAAGCATCAACAGCGACGCGGTCATCGCCGTGGAAACAAAAGCGCGTTTGTTGAAAGATTTTTTTGTACTGTCCATTTCAATAATTTTAATTTAACGGAAAGCCGTCTTTCATATTGGCGGCAAGCCAGGCGAAAGCGGACATTATGTATATATTCTGGTTCAGGTCGTCCGCGGGCACGCGGTCGATATAATCCATGTTAGTGTGATAAATCCTGAAATAGTCGAGCGGGTCCTGTATGAACGCGAATCCAGGCAGACCGGCGTCATGAAACGCCTGATGGTCGGAGTTCTTCACGCTGCTTAAGCAGACTGTTTTAAACTTCGGGTCGTTA
>CAIKZJ010000007.1 GCA_903831845.1 uncultured Ignavibacteriota bacterium | reverse complement strand
CTTTATGAAGAAGGAAAAATCAATCTCGAAGATAAAGTATCCGATTACCTGCCGGAATTCGCATGCAACGGGAAAAATGATATTACGATTCAAAACCTGCTTCTCCATAATTCCGGTCTGAAAGCGTGGATTCCCTTTTACAAAACGTGCACATGCAAAGCTGATGTAATTAAAACAATCTGCGAACTTCCGATGGAATACAGTACAGGCGCTTCTTTCGTTTACAGCGACCTGAATTTCATACTTCTCGGCGTGATAGTCGAAAAAATCTCCGGGAAATCACTCGATGAATACTGCAAAGCTAATATTTTCGAACCTCTTGGCATGCGGGCTACAGGTTTCAACCCGGGCGACGACCTTAAACAGTTCACAGTCCCGACTGAATTCGACTCTAACTGGCGCAACAGACAGCTTAACGGAGAAGTCCACGACGAAGCCGCATCGCTCATCGGAGGAGTTTCGGGAAACGCAGGGCTCTTCTCAAATGCCCGCGAGCTCTTTAATTTAGTCAGAATGCTTGCCAACGGCGGCAAATATTACAACCCGTATACGCGCGGACTTAAAGAAGAAAGAATGTTCTCGGAATCGACTGTAAACCTTTTCCTTAAAAAATTTGAAACAAGCTCATACGCGAATACACGCGCGCTCGGCTGGGATACGAAACAGGCGCCGATAGGCCAGTACCGCTCGCAGTGCGGCGAACTTATTTCCGAAAACTGCTTCGGACATACGGGTTATACAGGTACAAGCATCTGGTGCGATAAAGACAGGGATATTATAGTTATTTTTCTTACAAACAGGGTTTATCCTTCGCGTGACAATAACGGTATAAAAGAAGTAAGACCTGAACTCCATAACTTAATAATTAAAACACTAACAAATAAATAAACAAAATTATGTCAATCTCAAAATTCAAGAACGAACCGTTCACAGATTTTACCGACAAGAAGAACAGGAAAGCGTTTGAGAACGCTCTCGAAGAAGTAAAGAAAAGATTTTCAAAGGAATTCCCGCTCGTTATAGGCGGCGAAAAAATATATACCGAAGATAAACTGTATTCCTACAATCCTTCGAAACCTGAAGAGATAGTCGGCACGTTCCAGAAAGCCAGCGTCGAACTCGCGCTCAAGGCAGTCGAAACAGCGCATGCGAAATTCCAGGAATGGAAAAATGTCGCTCCCAAAAAGAGAGCCGAATTCCTTTTCAAAGCGGCAAAAGTTCTGCGCAAGAAGAAACACCTTTTCTCCGCGATGATGGTTTATGAAGAAGGAAAGAACTGGGCTGAAGCCGACGGAGATACCGCGGAAGCCATCGACTTTCTCGAATTCTACGCGCGCGAAATGTTAAGGTACAGCCAGGAACAGCCCGTCGTGAAATATCCTGGTGAAAAGAACAAGGTCGAATACCTGCCTCTCGGCGTCGGCCTCGTGATTCCTCCGTGGAATTTCCCGCTTGCGATTCTCGTCGGCATGACAACCGCAGCGATCGTAGCGGGCAATACTGTCGTACTGAAACCTTCGAGCGACTCCCCTGCCATCGCGCAGATGTTCGTCGAGGTAATGGAAGAACTTAAACTGCCCAAAGGCGTTCTCAATTTCGTAACGGGCGGCGGCGGCTCTATAGGCGACGCGCTTGTACAGCACCACCTCGTAAGGTTCATTTCTTTCACGGGCTCGATGGAAGTCGGACTTAGAATCAATGAACTCGCTGCGAAAGCCCAGCCGGGACAGATCTGGATTAAGAGAGTCGTTGCCGAAATGGGCGGCAAGGACGCCATCATAGTAGATAAGGAACTTCACAGTTTCGACGACGCGGTGCTCGGCACGATTCAGTCGGCTTTCGGATTCCAGGGTCAGAAATGCTCGGCCTGCTCGAGAGTCATTGTAGACGAGAGCATCTACGACAAATTCTGCGAGGCGCTCGCCGAAAAAGCTTCTACATTGAGAGTCGGCGAAGCTTACACGAACCCCAACCTCGGTCCGGTCATCAACGCCAGGTCGAAGGAAAAGATAATGGGCTACATCGCGACAGCCGTTCAGGAAGGCGGCGAGGTCATTCACGGAGGAAAGGACCTTCCGGGCGGCCATTTCATCGAACCGACAATAATCAAGAACGTGAAACCTAACGATACGATCGCGCAGGAAGAAATATTCGGACCCGTGCTCGCCGTTATCAAATCGCCTAACTTCGACGATTCTCTCAGAATCGCAAACGGCACCATGTACGGTCTTACGGGCGCGGCATATTCAAAGAACAAAAAGAAACTTCAAAAAGCGGATGAAGAATTTTTCGTCG
>CAIKZJ010000006.1 GCA_903831845.1 uncultured Ignavibacteriota bacterium | reverse complement strand
TGCGGCCGCATGAAGGGCAGGATATGTATTCTGTTTTCGAAATGCGTTTTCGTGATGCCTGAAGTATGCCGAATGATATGCTGTTCAGCGTCTTGTTGTTCAAGGCGGAAGACTCAAGCCAGATGCCGTCGCCGAATCCGTCGATGAGCAGGCCGCCTACGTCTGTAGATGAATGCAGAAGAAGCCTGTCTTCGGAAAGTCCGCCGTAATTTCTTTTTATCACAACAGGAACAGAACCGGACTTAAGCGAAACCGCTTTCATTTCCAGATATGACATTTCAGCGTCCGATGAAAGCACCAGCACAGCTTTATCGTCGTCCGACATATCTTTCATACCCGAGTTCAGATCTTCGGGTGTGACTTCAACGAACTTTACAAAATCCTTGTCTCTTAAATTCCTGTATTCGTAATATCCTATAAGAGGTACAGTCTTTATATCGGAGCCGTTCTTTCTCCAGTAAGCATAATCGAAAATCTTCCTGACCGTTCCGGGAAGTTCGTAGTAGATGTCTTTCGAACCGAGATAAATGTAATCCGCGGCCATATCGCCTATATTCCACTTGTCGAGTGTTTCGCTGTATAAATATCCGATTCCGCGAAGCCCTTCGTGGGATTTCCGCATTTCCTCATCCGCGGTTACGATAACGACAGGAACATTTTTTCCGCCGACGTTTCCGCAGGGATGTGTCTCCTGTTTTGCATAACCTGCGGTATAAACTTTAGGAGTTACTTTTGCGAGATTATCCTGAAAAAAGCTGTAACGTTCCGCAAGCGATTTGCAGACGGGAATTTCAAATTCAGGTTCTTCCGTAAGCGACACTCTTATAGTATCGCCGTAACCTTCCTCGAGCAGCGTTCCTATTCCGAGCGCAGACTTGATTCTGCCGTCTTCGCCGTCACCGGCTTCAGTTACGCCGAGATGAAGCGGATAGTTCATTCCCGCTTCCGTCATTTTCTGTACGAGAAGGCGGTACGCTTCGACCATAACCTGCGGGTTCGACGCTTTCATCGAAAGAACAATGCTGTAATAATTTTCGTCTTCGCAGATTCGAAGGAATTCCATAGCGGACTCGACCATACCCATAGGAGTATCGCCGAAGCGGCTCATTATCCTGTCCGAAAGAGAGCCGTGGTTCGTGCCTATGCGCATCGCCGTGCCGTACTCCTTGCAGATTTTTATAAGCGGCACGAATTTCTCTCTTATGCGTTCGAGTTCTTCCGAGTACTCTTTGTCTGTATATTCGATTATTTCAAATTTCTTCTTGTCGGCATAGTTGCCCGGGTTCACGCGGACTTTTTCGACTATGCGCGCGGCGATTTCCGCGGCGTTTGGCGTGAAATGTATATCCGCTACCAGCGGCGTTTTGTAGCCCCGCTTGCGGAGTTCATTCTTTATGTTCTCGAGGTTCTTTGCTTCCTTAATGCTGGGAGCCGTGATACGGACGTATTCACCGCCGGCTTCGATTATGCGGATTGACTGTTCGACCGTTGCAATTGTGTCCATCGTATCGGTTGTGGTCATGGATTGCAGACGCAGCGGGTTATTGCCGCCGAGCGGCACCCCGCCGATGTCAACTATACGGGTTTCAAAGCGCTTATATTTTAAATCTTCAACAGTCAATCTTTTAATATTCAACAAATTTATAATTGTTATCTCAGTCTTTTGCTTTCCTGAAACAAAATCCGTTTTTCCTCGTCCGTCAGGCTTGAATAGCCCTTTGCGCTCAGCTTGTCCAGTATTGCGTTAATGCGCTCTTCCGCCTCTTTCTCTTTTTGTTTCATGTCGTCTTCGTACTTGCTCTTGTTTATGTCTTCGTAATCGGCGTCCTTTACGTTCGTGCCGGGCATATCGTAGATGTTTGTTTCCTTTTCTTTCTTATCGAACATGCCTTTAAAATTATCGAACACGTTATTATCGCTCTGCTGGAAAAACTTCCTCGGACCGCGGTTAAGATAAAAGTATACATATAGGAATCCGATAAGCCCGCCGCCCAGATGCGCGACGTGGGCTATGCCCGACTGCGACTGCGACGCGACAGCGAATACTTCAACCGCCATATAGACAATTACCAGATACTTCGCTTTTATCGGCAGCATGAAATAAATGTAAATGTAACGGTTCGGGAAGATCATTCCGAACGCTATAAGCACTCCGTATATAGAGCCCGACGCTCCGACAGTAGGTACGTTCGGTGGTATTGTGGTGAAAAGCGGAGCGATAAACGCGTTGGCAAGGCCGGCGCCTACGCCGCAGACAATATAAAATATCAGAAAATTCTTTGAGCCCCAAAGCTGTTCGAGTTCCATTCCGAACATCCACAAAGCGAACATGTTGAAGAACAGGTGCGAAAAGCCTCCGTGCATGAACATGTACGTGAAAAGCTGCCATGGCCTGAAATAAGGCGAATCGAAACCGAACAGGGCGAAATTTTTAAGGAACAGGTCGCCCACGCTCACCCTTCCCGCTTTCAGGAAATCCAGAAAGAAAAACTCAAGCAGGAATATAGCTATGTTCGATATTAGCAGGAATTTTATAACCGGCGGGAAAAAAGTATATCCGCCGAACCCTCTTCTGTAATTATTCAAATTTGTTTCCTTTATTCTTTTTGTGCTTTGTAATAATCCTCGACAGTGTCAATTTCCATACACTCATACTCTGAAACATCCACGCAGTACATACTGTTCCCGGGATCGTTCCTCTCGATTATTTCCTCGAAAGTCTTCTCGTAGAACTCGTTAACGTTGCTTTCCTTAAGTATTTTCCTGTCGAGAATCTTAAAAATCTCGTCCGCGAAAGAGCGCGAAAACTTTTCAATTCCGATTGACTCGCCTACGGCTTCCTTTATAGGGACTATTTTTGATATTTCAAGGATTCTGCCCGCACCGTCGACGCGCACTTTAATCTGCTCCTCGTCGAGTTTTTCCGTTACATTAACTGCGGCGCCGTTTTCATGGACGTCGGCAAGCAGTTTGGAAATAATGCCCGCGTCGAAAAGTATATCGGAATCAAGAAGAATGAACCCGTCTTTTATGTAATCCTTCGTCATCCAGAGCGAGTACGAGTTGTTGTTGTTTTCATAATCGCTGTTAGTCAGGATTTCTATGTTCACGTTTCCGAAATTATTTTTCAGGTAATCCTTAATCATGTTTTCCCTGTACCCTGTAACGAAGACGAAATCCTTAATGCCGCAGGAAATTATGTTTTCCATCGTCCTGTGTAAAAGGTTTTTTCCTCTTACGTCGAGTAAGCATTTCGGTGTCGTATCGGTGAGCGGTCTGAGGCGTTTTGCCAGTCCCGCAGCGAGAATTACTGCCTGCATATTATTTTGCCAGTCCTTTCAGAACGTTTTTTTGTATCAGATAAAGAATCAGAAGATAAAGATTGCCGATAGTCATTGTCGCCCAGAGATAATATTCAACTCTGTTCGTGAAACAGGCAATCGCCACTGCGGCAAGGTGCGTCGTCGAGCCTATCCACGACCAGGCGCGCAGGAGCATTTCATTCTTTTTCCTGTATTCTTCCGGCTGAACATTCAGCACCTTATCCTGCGCCGTGTTTTTCTGCACTGCGGAATATTTGATGTAAATATTCACGAGGAATTTCTCCATGTAACGGCCCTTTGTTCTTTCGAGCATTCTTTTTAAACGGGTGTACTCCTCGATTTCCTTGGGAATGTTCGAACCCCTGTCGTAAACATAAATCAGGTACATGTTCCTGTAATTATCGAACAGCATATTCTGAAGCACTCTCGAGAATCCCGCGACAGCCGTTATAATCCAGACATACGCGTAATTATGCGTTGCGATGCTCAGTCCTATGCCGATACCAGCGAATATTGAGAAACCGGTTACATAATCTATAAAACCGTCTATGATTCTTCCAATTCCCGTTCCGTTCTTTTTAAGTCTAGCCAGCTGTCCGTCCGCGCAGTCGAGTATGTTGGAAATAAGAAGCGCTATCGCTCCGAAAATGAATGTGTCGTATGTTCCGAACCCGAACAGCACGCCGGTAGCCACGCCGAAAAGCATCGATACTATCGATATCTGATTCGGCGTTATGTTTGTTGAATAAATAAGTTTTACAAAGAGAAAAGACAGCGGCCTGAAGAAAAACAGGTCGAGTATTTCTTCCGCGTCATAGCCTTTCAGTGAACTTTTGAATTCTGTGAACCAGGTCATTTAATAATAATCCTTTAACTAATGTATGATTTTTTTCTTTTTCAGTTTCTTAAGTTTTTTCAGGTATTCCTTCTTCGCCTCGGCAGCGTATTTTTTCTTGACTTCCGAAACAAAATATTCCTGCGCGTTAAATCTTTCTTCACCGGGCAGATTTTCTCCTGCGACTCTCGAGTATGTTCCGTCGCACCGGAGTATTCTTGCCTTAACATTGTCTTTAAGATACAGTTCGAGGATTTCCAGCAGGTTTGTCTTTATCTTCGGATGTTCAACAGGATAAAGAATTTCGACGCGCCTGTCGAAATTTCTCTGCATAATATCCGCCGAGCCGGAATAAATAACCGGGTCTCCGTTATTGTGGAAATAATATATTCTGCTGTGTTCCAGAAAACGGCCGACAATGCTTCTTACGGTAATGTTATCGCTTGTTCCGGGAATGCAGGGACGGAGCCTGCAGATTCCGCGGATTATCAGTTCAATCTTCACTCCCGCCTGCGATGCTTCGTAAAGTTTCTTGATTACTTTATCGTCGACGAGCGAATTCGCTTTCATTATGATTCTTCCGCCGCCGCGCTGCAAATGCGACTCTGTCTCTTTTTCAATAGCCTTTATTAGAGGTTTCCTCATCGAGTAAGGAGCCACCAGGAACTTCAAGTACTCCTTCTGCTTCGAAAAACCCGTAAGATAATTGAAAAGATCCGACGCGTCCTTGCAGAATTCCTCGTTGCATGTAAAGAGACCGAGGTCGGTGTACACCTTCGCTGTCGCCGGGTTATAATTCCCGGTGCTGAGATGCAGGTACCGCGTCATGACGCCGCCTTCTTTTCTGACGACCAGCAGCATCTTGCAATGCGTCTTGAGCCCCGAAATGCCGTAGACGACGTGCACTCCGGCGTTCTCCAGTTTTTTCGCCCACACGATGTTGTTCTCTTCGTCAAACCTTGCCTTCAGTTCCACAACGGCCGTCACCTGTTTCCCGTTCTCCGCCGCCTGTATAAGCGATTTGATAATCGGAGAATCGCCGCTGGTCCTGTAAAGTATAAGTTTAATCGCATAGACGTTCTTGTCTTCCGCAGCCTGCGCGATGAATTCTGTCACCGAAGAAAACGAGTGGAACGGATGATGCAGAAGTATGTCGCGCTTGCGTATCGCCTTGAAAAAATTATCCTCCTCAAGAAAGAACGAGGAAATTCTCGGGGCGTATCCTTCGTCCTTAAGATTTCTCTTATCGATGGAGTGAAGGAACATAAGGTCGCCAAGGTTTATCGGTCCGCCTACTTTATAAACTTCTGTGCTGTCGAGTTCAAGGTCGTCAACGAGAAAATCGAGCATGCGCTGAGGCATTTTCTCCTCGACTTCGAGGCGTACGATAACGCCGAGGCGCCTCTTCTTCACTTCTTCCTCGATAAGCGTAAGAAGGTCGCCCGCTTCTTCTTCCTCGAGCTCGAGGTCCGCGTTTCTGGTAATGCGGAATGCATGGCAGTCGGTGACAACCATTCCGGGAAAGAGCTTGTTGATGTTAGCTTCTATAAGGTCTTCGAGAAGTATTGTGCAGAACCCGTCCATTCCTTCAATCCGTATGAATCTCGGGAAATTCCCGGGGATCTGAACGACGGATATCTTGTCTTCCTTGATTTCAGTTTCGGGATCATCCAGAACAAGCGCCAGCGCAAGAGTCCTGTTTACAAGGTTCGGAAACGGATGAACGTTGTCCATCGCTATCGGTGTCAGCACCGGGTAGAGCACTTCGTCGAAGTACCTGTCGAGCTTATTTCTTGATTCGCCGTCGAGTTCGGCGTACTTGAGAATCCTTATATTATTCTCCCATAGCCCGGGCAGAATCTCTTCGTTTAAAATCCTGTATTGTTCCTTAACAAGTGGATATACTTCCTGATATATGAGTTCGCGCTGTTCCTGTGCGGTAAGGCCGTCCGAGGACGCCTCGTTCACGCCGCTGTATACCTGGCGCTTGAGCCCGGACACGCGTATCATGAAAAACTCGTCGAGGTTCGTGCTGAATATGGAAAGAAACTTAACGCGTTCGAGCAGCGGCTGCGACTTATCTGCAGCCTCTTCAAGAACGCGTTTATTAAATTCAATCCAGCTTAACTCGCGGTTAAAGAAAAATTCGGATTTAAACCTGTTCATTAATAATTAGTGATCTTAAAATCCATTTTATCACCTTCCTTTATTCCGTATTTGTCCATAAATCCCCCGACAGTCTCGACCACATACATCGATTTCTTTTCTGAAGGAAGGGATTTTTCGGAGAACGGAACGGTGTTCCTGTGGATTTTCACTATCTCCTTGTTTTCGTTTATAAAGATTATGTCGAGAGGAATTATCGTATTCTTCATCCAGAACGAATGCAGCTCGGAAATCACGAAGACAAAAAGCATACCCTGGTTTTCCTCCATCGATTTCCTGTACATCAGCCCCTGCTCGCGTTTCGCGTCGTTGTCGGCTATCTCGATGTCAATCTTTTTTATAACTTTTCCGTCTTTCGCGGATTTGAATTCGAGCTCGCCTTGTTTTTTGAACTGCGGTTCCACGACTTCCTTCTTTTCGTTCTTAACCTTGAATTCCGGTTTCTTGTTGTCCGCCACCATAGTGTAAATAAAATACGCCGCAACCGCAACTACAACAGCAATCAGAACATACAATATGTAATTGGGTTTCTTTGTTACCTGTTTCGCTGCCATTATTTTTTTCCTAAAAATTCTTTAATTGAATCCATAAGGTAATAGTTCTGCTCTCTGGTTCCGAGTGTAATTCTGGCTTCTGTTTTGAAAGCTTCCTCGTCGAGGAACTTGATAAGCAGATTTCTTTCCTTAAGGAATTTGTTCATGTCTTTTCTGACTTCGAGAGGCATGTCTACAAGCATGAAGTTGGCGTATGATTTATACGGTGTAAACCCTTTCATTTTTCCGAATTCCTTGTAGAAATACTCCTTGTCTTCCTGCATAAGGTTCGTGACCTTTTCGTAGTATTCCCTGTCTTTGTAAGCTATTTCAGCGAGCTTTTCAGAAAGCCTGTTGTAGCCGAGATACCTTACGGTGAAGTTCATAAGCTCTTCCAGGTTCTTTCCCGCGAAAGCATAGCCGATACGGCATCCCGCGAGTGCGAAATACTTCGAGAATGTCCTGCAGATGACCAGGTTCGGGAATTCGTCGAGATAAGGCTTGACGTAATCGTTCTCCAGAGAACCGAAACCCCAGTAAGCTTCGTCAATCATCACAAGCGCTCCGCGGCAGGCGTCGAGGAACCTGTAAAGGTCGTCCTTTGAGATCCTGTTGCCCGTCGGATTGTTCGGCGATGCGATAAGCACGATTCGCGGCCTTTCGCGGTCGTATATTTCTATCATCTTGTCCACGTCGTAAAGGAACGTCGCGACGTTTCCTTCCTTGCCTTTGGTCATCGGATATTCAACGTTGAAACCGCCCACTTCATACGCTACTTTCTTGTAGTACCACCATGCTTCCTTGGGTATGAGAATTTTTTCTTTTCTGTCGAGATAATAATGTATAATCTGTTTAAGGAGGTCCTCGCTTCCGTATGAAAGTATTACCTGTCTTTCGGGAAGGTTAAACTCGTCCGCAATCATTTTCGATAAACTCGATTTGATTCCTTTAGCAAAATCGCGCGAATAATTCGCAAGTTCGTCAATAGTAACTTCTTTAAGAAAATCATAGCATTTCGGTGTAGGTCCGTATTGGGATTCGTTCCTGTCGAGATACTGAAGTTCTTTATACTTCTTTGGGTCTGTCATTTTCAAATATTTAGTTTATGAAAATTATTTAATTTTTATACGTATTGTTTATTTCTTTGTTAGGAATTTCTTAATGCCGTTCTTGCAGTCCTCTGTCATCCTCGTCAACGTGTTCATGTCGACCGCGTACTGAAGCGCTGCCTCGAAGCTCATTGACGTCACGTGCCTGAACATTTCCTTCGTAAGTTTTACCGAGCTCGCGGGCAGGCTGTTAAGGTTATCGCACAGCTTATCCGTGAACGCCTCAAGCATGTACTGGTCGACCACATAATTCACAAGACCAATCTGGTAAGCTTCCGTTCCGGTGATGAATTTCGAAGTCAGCAGCAGGTCCTTCGCATGCGTTTCGCTTACGCGCTTAAGGAGAAAAACCATTACGACCGCGGGAATGAACCCTATCTTGACTTCCGTATATCCGAATTGAGCTTTGTCCGCTGCCACTATAAGGTCGCAAGCGCTGGCGATGCCGCATCCCCCGGCGAGCGCGTAGCCGTCGACCATGGCAATAGTGGGTTTCGGACAGGAATAAATCGCAAGAAGCAGCTCCTTGTAATTTTCGGAGTCCTGCTTGTTCTGAAGAACGTCGAAATCCTGAATCTTGTTGAGATATTCGAGAAAAAGCCCGGAACAGAAATTTCCTCCTGCGCCGGTAATTAATATCGATTTAACCTTATCGTTATCCGCATAAGAGCTTATGGCTTCCTTTATTTCGCGGATCATCTCATCGTCGAGTGAATTTCTTTTGTCGGGTCTGTTGAGAGTGATTTTTCCCGTCAGTCCTTTTTCGCTTACGATTATTTTATTATATCCCATCTTTTCCGTGTTTTGTTGGAAAAAAGTTTATATGGAAATCGTTCTCAAAGTTTACAATCTGTGAATTTATCATAAAATACTTCGAAAGCGATTCTTCGGTGATAATTTCACCTGACGGTCCCGATTTAACAAGACTGCCTTTATCGAATAGAAGCGTGTTTTTCGTGTATTTTATGGCAATATTCAAATCGTGGGTAACGGCAAGAACCGTCAGCCCCGAATTATTCAATTTAGTTAAAACATTGAAAATTTCAAACTGATAATTTACGTCAAGAAAAGTCAGCGGCTCGTCAACAATCAGCATTTTTCCGCTTAAATCCGAAGTAATGTCGAGCTGGACAAGGGCAATAGCTATAAAGACCTTCTGGCGCTCCCCGCCCGAAAGTTCCGAAAGTTTTTTGCCGCTAAAACCGGAAATCCCGAGAAGAGATAGCGCCTCTTCGGTTATTTTCCTGTCGGCGGGGCCTGTCCTGAAATCGGTAAAACCCTTATATGCATACCTGCCGAAAGAAAGGAAGTCGGGAACCGGCAGATTCAGGTCGCCCGGAGAATTTTCCTGCGGGACGTATGCTATATGCCGGGCGAGAAATTTCCTGTCGTATGATTCAACGGGTTTTCCGAGAAAACTGACGGCGCCTTCATAACCTTTATAGACGCCGGACATGATTTTTACGAGAGTTGACTTGCCCGAACCGTTCCTGCCGACGACTGAATATATGCCGCCGCCGGTTACATCAAGCGAAATATTCTTAAGTGCATATGCGCTTTTCCCGTAAGAAAAACTTACGGAATCAAGACTCATCAAAGGAACGTCCATTTTTAAAAACTACTTAATAAATTCCGACGTCTTTGGATTATAGAACCACCGGAACGTTCCGGTCTCTTTCTCCGTGTCGTAATCAATGCACGCCACGGCGGATTTCCTGAACTGGAAATTAAGATTCTTTTTATCCGACAGTCCTACAACCAGCGTCGACATCATCGGCTCGTGCCCGACGAGCGCGACCGTGTTAAAAACCGTGTTCCTCTTAAGCAGTTGTGTAACCCTGGAAACGCCCGAGTTCATGAGCAGTTCGTTCACAATCTCAACGTCGTGTTTGTACTTCAAATTCACTGCAAGAATTTCCGCTGTCTGCACAGCTCTGATAAGCGGGCTTGTAAAGACTTTATCGAGGTTCGCAAACTCGTCTTTCAGCGCCCTGAATACTGCGGTCGAAACCTTTCTGCCTTTCGGTGTGATGTATCTGAGATCATCGCTTCTTACAGATTCGGTTTCATAATCTATTGCTTCCGCATGTCTGACTAAGAACAGTTTCATTGTATTTATTTAATATTTACGCCGATTGTTACAACTCGCAATCGACGGGTCCTATTCCGCTCAGGTTCTTTAACTCTACTTCGGCTATTTTGTTCTGCAAAGCCGTGTTTAATCGCGTCCTGACCCTTATGTAATTCGAGGTCCAGCCTTCCATGTATTCTTTGCCGTCAACATTCACAACGCTCGTTTCAAAAAGAACTTTCTGCCTGGTTCCTATGTATCTCGAATAAAAATCGTACCTTTTCTTCGCCGATATGTTCCTTAATATCTCGCTCCTGTTTCTCCTTGTCCTGATATCGACTTTATCGGCGAATCCTGCCGCCGGAGTGTTTTTCCTTTCGGAATAACTGAAAACGTGAAGATAGCTAATATTCAGTCCGTCAAGAAAATCCGCGGTGTTTCTGAAATATTCATCGCTCTCACCCGGGAAACCTATTATGACATCGACTCCGATTCCGGCATCGGGAATCTCCGAGTTTAATTTCATGATCAGGTTTCTGTAAAGTCCGGTGTTATAACGCCTTTTCATCAGTTTAAGCACTTCCGGGTCGCCGCTCTGAAGCGGTATGTGGAAGTGCCTGCAGAATCTCTCAGAAGATTTTACAAGGCTTATTATCTCGTCGCTAAGAAGGTTCGGCTCTATGGAGCTTATCCTTACCCTTTCGACGCCTATCTTATCCAGTCCGTAAAGAACGTCGATTAACTTCTTTGTGGTTTTTGACTCTTCGTCAAAATACCTGTAATCGCCAGTGTTGACACCGGTAAGTATGATTTCCCTGTAACCGGCGTCTACAATTTTTTTCGCGTTATCGAGAACCGTATCGAGCGGCAGGCTTCTCGAGCCCCCGCGCGCAAGCGGAATCGTGCAGAACGTGCAACTGTAATCGCAGCCGTCCTGTATCTTCAGAAACGCCCGCGTCCTTGAATCAATGTCCGCTGAATAAGCCGCCGAAACCTCGCTGTTCACTTCATCGAGACCCGAAACAAATATCTTCGAGCCCTGTTCCTTGAAAATGCATGAAGGCGATGCAGGATCGAAGTTTTCAAGATAATCAAAAAGCCTGAGTTTTTCCTTCGAACCGAGAATAAGGTCGACGCCTTCTATGTGCGCTATTTCCTCGGGCTGCAATTGCGCATAACATCCTGTCACGATAACATATGTATCCGGATTTTTTCTGAGAACGCTTCTTATTATCTGCCTGCATTCCCTGTCCGCATTATCGGTAACCGAACATGTGTTCAGAACGAATACATCGGTCTTCTCGCCGTACTGCCCCAGTTTCATGCCTTTGGCCTCGAACTGTTTGGCAAGAGTCGATGTTTCGCTGTAATTGAGTTTACACCCCAGAGTATGCAAGGCAACGCTTTTCATCAATAAATTTAAAAATTAATACGGGTAAAAATAATGTAAAAAAAGGGTTTATCGATAGGCGGCGAGAATTGGTTCCATTTCGAGCAAAATGCCGAAATTGTCAAATACCGTTTTTTTGATATGGTTTGAAAGGTCGATAATATCATTTGTTGAACAGCCCCGGTTAACAAGAGCCAGTGAGTGTTTGCTGGATATGCCGGCCCCGTTCACAGTGTATCCTTTCTTTAATCCCGAATTTTCTATGAGCCAGGCTGCTGAAATTTTAAAATTCTCTCCATCCTTAAAATAGGCTGGTTTCAGGTGATTTTGAGCGCATTTTGACATAAATTCGTTAAAAACCGACTGATTTACTACCGGATTCGTGAAAAATGACCCGCATGAATGCGAATCCGGATCGTTTTCGTCATAAATCATTGATTTATTAATTCTTATTCTGATAACCGCATCTCTAATAGCAAGAATTTTATCGATGCCTTTTAATGTATTAAGGTTTATATGAGATGCTAAATATTTTTCCAGTTCCGGGTATTTAATAACCGGTTCGCCGTTTTTCATAAGACGGAACTTCACTTCCGTAATTATGTATTTATCCTTATCGGCACTTTTAAACCTGCTGTTTCTGTACGCGAATCCGCATTCCTTTGATGTGAATATAATTTTTTCAAATGTAATCCTGTCAATCGCATGCACTTCTGTAATGTAATTACTTACTTCAACTCCGTATGCCCCGACGTTCTGAACCGGTGTTGCACCGGCGGTGCCCGGAATTCCTGAAAGACATTCAAGTCCGGCATATCCGTTTTCGATTGTAGTTTTAACGAACGCGTCCCAGTCCTCACCCGCTTTAACAGAAACTATATCATTCTCGAAAGAGATGCCTTTGAGGCTTACTTTCAGAACGATGCCCTGATACCCTTCGTCGGGAAAAATCACATTGCTTCCCCCGCCGAGGACAAATACGCTCAAATTGTTTTCGGCGCCGTATTTCAGAATTTCTGTTATTTCATCTTCGCTGCCGCACTCGATAAAATGTCTGCTGTTACCGCCTAGGCGGATAGTGGTAAATTCCGAAAGGAGTCTTTCGCTGAATTTCATAGCCGGATTGTTTTGTTCATTTTTTTAATATATCAATAGTATGCGGTAAAAACAATTTTGTAAATAATCTTAAAAGACAGCTCAATAAATCGCTTTGTTGAAAGTGAAAATAATTTTTTTTATTTTTTAGGAAAAATATTTTTGTATGAAGACTGTGCTCATTACAGGCGCAAACAGGGGCATAGGCTATGAAATCGCAAGACAATTAGGGAATCAGGGGTTTCTTGTAATTCTTACAGCAAGAGAAAAAGGCAAGGGGGAACACGCGATGATGCACCTTCGCGGACTCGGTATCGACTGCAGGTTCGTGCAGATCGACGTATCGGACATCAGGAGCATCGAAGCCGCATATCAGGTTGTTTCAAAATGCAGAGACAGTCTCGACGTGCTTATAAACAACGCAGGTATAATGCCGCAGACGGGAGGAATACTCGAAGTCCGTCCGAAGGCGCTCCGCGAAGTATTCGACACAAACACGTTCGGACCGCTTCACATGGTGCAGGTATTCCGGCCTCTGCTGAACGAAGGAAGCAGAATCATTAACATTTCAAGCAGTCTCGGAAAATTTTCTTCACAAAGTTCGGATTATTCTCCCGCGTACGGCATGTCAAAGAACGCTCTCAACGTTGTAACTTTGCGGCTCGCGCACGCGTTAAAAGACAGCGGTATTGCTGTGAATTCAATGTGTCCGGGCTGGGTAAAAACCGATATGGGCGGGGATGGCGCTCAGCGCTCTGTTGAAAAAGGAGCGGAGACAGTTGTATGGCTCGCAACGGAAGCGCCTATAAATCTTACCGGCAAGTTCATTCGCGACAAACGGGAAATCGAGTTTTAAAACATAGAATATTTAATATAATCGGTTTATATTTACTTCAAAAAACCTACACATGAAGAACTTCATAATCGACAGAAATCTGTTCATAGAAAACCGCAGGAAACTCGCAAAACAACTTAAGCCGGGAGGAATGGCAATCGTTAACGCGAACGACATGATGCCGACGAATTCGGACGGACTTATGAAATACAGGCCGAACAGCGACCTCTTCTGGCTCACTGGCGTAGACCAGGAAGAATCTATTCTTATAATATTCCCGGACGCGCCGGACCCGAATTTCAGGGAGGTGCTTTTTCTCCGCGAGACCAGCGAACTCATAGCTATCTGGGAAGGGAAAAAACTCTCGAAGGATGAAGCGTTCGAAAGGACAGGAATTCAGAACGTTGTATGGCTTTCGGATTTCGGCAGGATATTCAGAAGCCTGATTACGGACGCGGAATACGTTTATTTAAATTCAAACGAACACAAACGAGCGGTGATCGAAGTCGAAACAAGAGCCGCGCGGTTTATAAAATGGTGCAAGGAAGAATACCCGCTTCACAAATACGAAAGACTCGCTCCCATAATCAACAGGTTGCGGGCGGTAAAATCGAAGCAGGAAATCGAAATGCTTCAGAAAGCATGCGATCTGACAGACAAAGGATTCAGGCGCGTGCTTAAGTTCTTGAAACCCGGCGTGATGGAATATGAGGTTGAAGCGGAATTCGTTCACGAGTTCATTCGCAACGGCGGGGATTATGCGGATTACTCCCCTATCATTGCTTCGGGAAAAAGCGCATGTGTGCTGCATTACGTAGAGAACAACAAGCCTTGCAACGACGGCGACCTGCTGCTTATAGACACGGGCGCGTCGTTCAAGTATTACAACGCCGACATGACCAGGACAATACCCGTCAACGGCAAGTTTACGAAACGCCAGAAAGCAGTTTACACGGCTGTCCTCAACGTGATGAAAGCCGCAATAAACTCGGTCGTTAAAGGAAAAATATGGAAAGACCTTCAGAGAGAAACCGAGGAGAACATAGAGAAAGAACTTTTAAAACTGAAGCTGCTCAAAATGAGCGACATCAAAAAGCAGAATCCCGCATGGCCGGCGTACAAGAAATACTTCATGCACGGCGTATCGCATTTTCTCGGAATCGACGTACACGACGTCGGTTATTTCCACGAGCCTTTCAGGCCCGGAATGGTATTCACCGTCGAGCCCGGTATTTATATACTTGAAGAAGGCATCGGCATTAGGCTTGAGAACAATATCGTAGTAAAGGAAAAAGGAAATCTCGATCTTATGAGGAACATTCCTCTCGAGATAGAAGAGATAGAAGAAATAATGAATTCGAAATAGGCATTAAATAAAAAGAACGAATAAAATATTAAGCCGGCGAAAGCCGGCTTTTTTTATTAAAGGAGCTTTCTTTTGCGTATGATATAAACCGTGAACTTGAACGAGAGAAGAATGTGATTGAATAACACTCGGAAGAAATTAAAATGAGTGCAGAGCATTCTGAATCTTTCTTTAAGCGAAGCAATCGTGTTTTTCCTTGAGAACCCGCCAATCTGAAACCTCGAAAGCACGAGATGTGTATT
>CAIKZJ010000005.1 GCA_903831845.1 uncultured Ignavibacteriota bacterium | reverse complement strand
TGACTCTATGAAAATATTTATCCTATCAATTCGTTCTCTATTTGTTTTTCAATAGTTTTAATCTATTTTTAATCAACGTTTTTCCCCACAACATTCATATTCTTTTTTCTGTATGAGCAAAATAAATAAATTAAATTCTCTTTTTTCCTTATCTGAATTTAATATTTGTATGGGTGAGATACGGTAATTAATTGTCATTCGTTTGAATTGTTCTTTAAATATTTTGGGTATGATATCTTGTGACTGTAAATCGCTGTTTATGATTATTAGTGCTATTGTTTTATTAATATTGTGATATTTAAAAATGAGTTTGGCAAAAGACGCAGTATCCGGTAAAGCATTAAAAATACATATATTTATTTTATAAGTACCATCTTCCTTGTTTGAATAAAATCTCCAGCAGTTAGTTTATAAAAATATATTCCAGATGATAGTCCTGAGGCATTGAACTCCACAACGTGATAACCTGTCAACTTTACTTCGTTTATAAGCGTTTTTATTTCCCGCCCGGTTATATCGTAAATCCTAATGGTTACAAAATTTGACATCGGAACATGAAACCCAATCATCGTTGACGTATTAAACGGGTTCGGATAATTCTGGAACAACTCATAATCTTCGGGGACATCCGTTGAATTATTATTCACAAATACAGAGCCGCCGTTTGTGGTTTTCAAAACGACGCCATAATACCCTGCTATCCATCCTGTATATTGATTTATAAATTGAACGGTTTGTATAAAATCACTTCCCGAAAACGATTTCGACCATCTATATCCGCCGTCTGAAGTAGAAAATAGATATCCTTTACCGGCTGCCCATCCGTGATTTACATCCGAAAATGAAATACTGTTTATTTCGTTATATAATGTGTCATATTGCACAAACCAACTCCCGCCTCCGTTTGTTGTTCGGTAAACAAATCCGTAACCCTCGCCGCCAGCTGCCCATCCGGTAAGGTCATTCAAAAAATCAATTGAAAGAATCTTATGAGTTGAGTTTAGACTAGTTTCTACCCAAACATTGCCTCCATTTGTTGTCTTTAATACTTTTCCAGTCATATTGGGCCATCCTCCTCCTGCATATCCTGTTTGAGAGTTCATAAACGAAAGAGCGTCCAGTTCATAACCGTATGCACTGTATTGTTGATTCCAGTTCAGTCCGCCGTCTGTTGATTTAAAAATTGTCGTCGTCCAGGTTCCGTAACCGCTGAAACCGGTAAGCCAGCCGTTTAATGAATCAGTGAATAAAATTTTCGTATATCTCATTGCCGCAGGAGGAATAATCGTTGTCCAGTTATTTCCCCCGTCAGTTGATTTCTTAATTGTGGAGTTTGTCCCGGCTGCCCACCCGGTGTTCGAGTTAATGAAACAGAGAGAATAGATCATGTCGTTGTCAAATGCTGGGAATTCAATCCAGGTGTTTCCACCATCAGTTGTCTTAATTAATACGCCGTATGTTTCCGCATAGCCGTCTCCTCCGGCAACCCAGCCAGTATTCTCGTTTATAAAAAATACCGTATTTAGTGTATTCATTAATCCGCTGGAAACCTGACTCCAGATGTTTCCATTAGTTGTTTTTATAATTCCGAATCCGCCTGAATACATACTGACGGAATCAACAAGTGTTATGTTGTAAATGGCGTTAATCGTAGAAAACTCATTCCATGTGTTTCCGCCGTTAGTTGTCTTGCAAATAATCCCGTCGTTTTTTGTCGCGGAATATCCCACCCATCCAGTGTTTGCGTTACTAAACGCGCAACTCATAATATTACCTTTGTCCGAAAAGTAAGGTATTATACCCCAGTTTGTTCCGCCGTTCGTAGTTTTAATGAATGTTCCTTCTTGACCACAGGCATAACCATTTAGACTATCTGAGAAATCAACACGATTCAGCCTTATCGGAACGCCTGAATTTTGTCTGAACCAGATATCCCCTCCGTTCGTGGTTTTATAGAATTTGCCTGAATCGCCGCATACCCATCCTGTTGAGTTATTAATAAACGAGAATGAATGTAGTTGTCCATAATTATTATTTAATTTTCTCGCCCAATTATTCCCCCCATTAGTGCTTTTGTAAATGCCTTCTTCGGTTATATAAAAACCTGTTTGAGGATTTTGGAAATAAATATCAAAAATCGTCTCATATCCTACCATGTAAGTATTTTGAATAGCCCATGAATTTCCGCCATCGGTTGTTTTGTATAAGGAGTCAGATCCCGCTGCCCAACCCGTGTTTTCGTTAATGAAAAATACAGATAGGAAATAACCGAACTTGTTTTGTTTAATACTCCAGTTGCCTCCGCCATTGGTGGTTTTAAGTATTTGGTATGTTGTAACAGCCCATCCGGTATTCTTATTAATAAAAGACATATCGTAAATGTAATCTCCCTGTGGATACGGATGCTGCCAGAACCAGCCGGACTGGGAATGCAGTATGGACATTGGAGTGAAAAATATAATTGTTACGAATGAAAATATATTGGAAATATATTTTACGAAATTCTTCATGGTATTATTTCATTAATTTTTAACATATTGTATGGATTTTCTTTTTTCAAGAGAAATAATTGTAAATAATTATCCAAAACAAACAACATAGAGGCACGTTTTGTGCCTCTATGTATTAAGATTTTCACTACTTAATTAAAACCATCTTCTTAGTTTGAGCAAAATCACTTGTATTTAATTTATAGAAATATATTCCTGATGATAAGTTCGATGCGTTAAAAGAAATACTGTAATAACCGGCTTTCTTCACTTCGTTCACAAGCTTCTTTATTTCCTTTCCCGTAATATCATAAACTGTAATAGTTACCAAGCCGTCATTTGGAAGCGAATATTTAATTGATGTAACCGGATTAAACGGATTAGGATAGTTCTGCGCCAATTCAAAGTTAGATGGTATTTTTGTATCGTCCGTGCCGCTCTTGCGGTTTTCAATTTGTTTCATTCCACTTATCAATATAAGATCTTCGAACTGTTTAGTTTCTTTTTCTTCCTTACTTATCGATCTGCTATTTTTGAGATTCATAACAGCCTTGTGGTTTAGGTAAGTCTCCTCCTGTTTAATTTTTTGCATTTTGTTTTTAATCTCTGTTTTTGTTAGTTTGCTCAAAGTAGCTTCTATAATTTTTTCTTTGTCTTTGGTTAGTTTTTGATATGATTTTTTTATCTTTTTCATTATCGGATCTTCTGTGATGATTTTTTCCATTTTTCGAATTCTTTCTTTGAAGAATTGTTCGTCAGTCATTTTTTCGCTTTTGCTGGTCATCCCCGCTCCGTTGTTGATTAATGCCTGAACCTCAGCAAAATCCCAGCTTGCCAAGATTCGAATTTCCGGATTCGGATGGAACAAGGATATAAATTCATATCCACTTAATGCTGAATTATAAGCAGTAATATTTGCATAGCAACATAATGACAGACTGTATGCTATAGTATTGAAATTATCATCGTAGAGCCCTGAATTAATTTTGTCGTTAAGATAACTTAACAAATTCCCATAAAGAATGTTTCTATGGCTTTGTGTAGGAACGGTATCAAGTTGTTCATAACAAGTATATAAATCATAGAGAGAAGAATAAATGTTGCCGTTAGCGGGATATTGCGTTATTAGTGTTTTGTAATCTGTAACCGCAGTGAAATAATTTCCCTCACCGAAGTTATATACGGCTTGGGCATAAAGCAAATCTTCTTCGCTTAACTGTGTACCGGTAGGAAGCGGCGTGATAATAACGGAATCGTAAAAGCCATAGCCAATATCTCTTACAAGCCAACCAATACCACTAGTGGTTGAATTTTCACAACTAAAGGTTGAACCTGACCATTCAATATCTATTGGTTCGTTATTTATTCCCCATAAAACATAACTTGGCGCCCAATTCATATTGAAACAATTGTTTCTTGCTGAAAGTGTATTTGCATTATTAAAATTTAGATATCCATATAAGTGATATGCAGAATTTGTCGATTTATGAAGAAAATTTTCTCCATCTTTCAGATATACTTTTGAATTGTTAAAACTTAATACATCATAAATAGTTGAGTATATTTTGTTTCTTCCTCCATATCCTATTAATCCCTCTTGGCTAGGTGTGGGAGATAAATTTATAACCGCATCTCCGGCATACATCCCGTTATATGCTTGCAAATCTATATTCCCATATAAATCAACATTGCTTTGAGTAAAATGAAAAACCCGTTCACCAGTACTGTTAATCCCTTCATTGTTTTTAATATTACCGGATATCATCCTGCCAAGAACGGCGATATACGTATTGTTATAAAATTTGTTATGAATTATGTCGTAAGGAACAAAACTCGACGTATAATTTGCTAAAAGTAAGTCAACATAACCGCTATTAAAAGTATTGTTAATGATATTCAGGTCATAATTTATATCATCTCCTATGGGATGAATTAGATCGTAAAAATTATTAATTCTTACTCCGTTAGATGTAGGAGAAAGATTGAAGGTGTTGTTTTGGAGATTCAATCGAAATATGTTTTTCGCATAGATGCCATATGTGCCGTTTGAGGAAAGATTAAATGTGTTATTTGTAATATTCTTATCGATGAAAGCACTTGATTGGTCGTTGTCAATTTTAATCGGTAAAATTACGTCATTAAACGTGCAGTTATCGATTGTTGAAATTGAACTTGCATTGATGAATTCGATTCCTTGCCAGAGTGCACCCTGATTTCCCTCAAATTTTATGTTTGAACCATTTGTACCTATTGCAGCACCATTTTTTAAATAAATTTTTGCATTTTCGCCTAATAGGACTATTGAATTACTATTTAAAAAAAAATTTGCATTGGCGCCATCAAAAATTAGAACCGCATTATTATCTAATTTTAGCATTCCTCCTTCAAGTATTAATTTTCCACCTGCAGTAATTGTCTGCGTCTGGTTATTATAAATCTCATAAACTCCTCCGGACTCAACTTTTATCTCGGACCCGTAAGAATTTGTAAAATTTGCACCGAAATTTGTAACGATTCCATTTGGTTTAATTACAATCTGGCTGTAATCTCTCATTTCTATTATTGAACTCTCTTTCCAATTCATTAATCCTCCGGATTGATTGTTGCTTAAATTGTTAACGAACACTTGGGAATATTTTCCGCATATTAATTTAGCCATTGTCTCGACATTAACCTTGCATAATTTATCAATCAAAAGCTTTGAATTTCTTGAATAACCAGTATTACCTTCTAAGTCCTCTAAATACAATGTGGTTGTTGGTTCGCTAGCACCTGGTTGTTTTACGGCAAGCGCATTTCCGAATGTTGAGAACGGCTTGAGCCAAAAGTTAATGTCGCCAGATGTAGTATAGTTTTGACCAGTTCCAATTGTTAATTTTGCTCCTGGTTCTACCGATATAACTACATCCGAATTTTCTTGAGAATATCCTGGGTATGTACTGCGAGTTGTAATACTCTTCTTAAAAATTGTATTCAACGGAATTCTGCCCTCCTGTGTTCTAGTTTCTCCTGTCGAATTTTGATTGTAAGATACATAACCGACATTTCCTCCAAAATCATAATTACAGTCAGAGATACAAACTAATGGAAATTCTGTATATGGATTTGGTGTAGTCTGAGATATCTCTTTGTTTCCCAATACGAAAGGAGTACTACCGTAATCTTTTGTATCGTAATGTAGTGGGGATTCTAAGTTTGAGTTATTATAAGGATCCCATGATTTCAAATAACCATGTAAATAAGTAAGGGGGTATTGATCGCCAGTATCTGTTACTTTGTAAAACCAAGTTGGCCCGATATAAGTAATTTCTCCGATCTTGTGATAATCATAGAAATCAAAATATGTATCTAATAATCCTCGGGCATCAATATCAATTATCAATTCGTCGTAATATGTTTCTACAGGTTGAATGTCGGTTTGTTTAACCCATAATCTTAACTTGTAAATACCTGCTCCAATGTTGCCGTTTCTCAAATTCGGGTTGTTGCCAAGATAGTCCATGTTATATCCTTCGGCCTGACCTGTCAAGATGAATTTTGTTAGATAAGTATTTTGCCCAATCGGCGTATGTGTGCAATTATTAAAAAAAACCCGTCTTGTATTATTGATATTATCGTCTCGATTTGTCGAAATGAGATTTAACTGTTTGTCATTGTTATAAACAGCGCTTATAGGAATACACTGAATTGATATTTCGTATGTATGTTGCGACACGACATTGTTTCTGAAAATTAGTTCTAACTGACCTTCGTAATCTTGCGAGAATACGTTGTTATTTGTTATAATTAAAACAGCAAATAAACTAAGCGAAATAAAAGCCCTAAAGTTATTCATATTATATTTTTTAAATTAATAAATACTGAGAAAAGGATTAACTGCAACTAATTGATTAAGGGCCTTTAATCGCGTTATTTATCAATATTTTAAATACAAATGGACGACTTGATGTGGAAACGATGTATACGTTTGATGGCATAATGTTGTTGGTATGCGTAATAATAATGTTTAAAAAAATAATATATACATATATAATATCAATAAATATACGTTAATTTTGATGTGCCATTCGATAGAACGGCTATTTGGATTAAGTTTATTTATAATCTTTCGCTATTCCTATAATGAAAAATCAGTTGATTTTATTGAAATGGGTTATTACATAATGCAATTATTTAATAAATACCGGTTCTCAGAAAAGGCTATATTGTATATGAAAGAACTATTTACGTAAATATCTGGATGTGAAATATCATCGGATTGATAAGAATAAAAAAATAGGAAGCGAAGTGCTTTAGGATAAATGATTTTTAGAAATTACCCGAATTCCTGCATTCCCATTATTAACATTAAATTATTTTTTAAAAAACATCTGTGCCTTTATGTTTTTAAGTTGGACTTAAAATATTCAATATGTGCCGTAGTAGAATCGAAACTGCTCACGAAGGTTATATTTCAGCAGGGACATATACAGTGGGGTGGGATGATTCTCGGTTTGCCTTCGGAGTATATTTCTGTAGGCTATCCTCACTGAAATATACAAAAGCCGTAAAGATTATTCGTGTAAAATAGCTAAACAAAATTTATTCATTCTGTTTTTTATAAACCGTTAAAACGGTTTGTTGTTTTACGATAAAAGAATCCTACGGCTAAAGCCGTGTGTAACAAAATTAACTTCTAATTTGTTTTTCCTGAGCTTAATTTTCAATTACACATATTTGCATTCCTTAATTTGTTTTCTTCTTTTTCCCTTAATTTCCGGTAATATTATTACCTTATTTTATATTTTATTGATACCGAAAAAATACTATTTTAAAAGATAATTTGAGTAATTAAGGATAATTTAAATCATGGCAAAATCAAAGGCTCCTCAGGTCAAAGGCAAGGAAAAAATTACACAGACGGAAAAGGAAAAAAACGGTCTTGAGTTCTTCGACGATAATAAACCGGCGGTTATTTTTTCGCTTATAGGCGTCGTCGTGATCGCGCTTCTTCTTTTCTTCAGCAAAGGCGTGTTCGACGGAAAAGTTTTCGCCTCGGCGGATAATCTTTCACCCTTAAGTTTTAAAACGTTCCTCGACGACGCGAAAGCGCAGGGAATTTTCCCGCTCTGGGTTCCCTATATTTTCATGGGAATGCCGTCGCTTGCTTCCATGACCGCCGCGCTTCCTTCCGCGATGAATTTCTATTCTTTCATCTGGGATAAGGTGTTCGAGGCAATCTCAAACGGCAACCTCTTCGCCCTTACTCTGCCTTACTATTTCATTTTTGCCATTACTCTTTTCTTTTACGCTAAATATAAATTTAACAATAATTTAATAGCTCTTTTTTCCTCGCTTCTCGGCGTGTTCGCCACGGGTATCGTACAGTTGATTATCGTCGGTCACCATACAAAGATGATGACTTTCGCTCTCTTCCCGCTGATACTATTAATAGTCGAAAAGACCGCGGACGACGAGGAAAAGTCATGGTGGAAAATGCTTTTCTATCTCGGCGTGCTTTCGGTTACGATTTTCATTCAACTGCACTTCCATCACATACAGATGCTCTATTATTCTTTCATGATGATAGGCATCTATCTCGGCTACCTTTTAATTTACGCGTTCGTTAAAAAACTTCAGAAGGCGAACATAATTAAAGCGGTCGTGCTTTTTGTTGCGGCTCTCTTTATCGCCGTGGCAATGGATGCGGACATTATTATGTCGATGAAGGAATACAGCAAGTATTCCATGCGCGGAGAATCGAGCATCACTCAGAAAGTCGAAAACAAGACTAACGACAAGCCGTTGAGTTACGACTACGCCACGAGCTGGTCGTTCAGCCCGGGCGAAGTGCTGACTTTCGCATTGCCGTATTATTACGGATTCGGAAACGTGGAAATCAAAGGACAGCGCGCGAACCTTTACTGGGGACAGATGCCGTTCACGGACTCTCCCGTTTACTTCGGCGTGATTGTTCTCGTTTTGGCTGTAGCAGGAATTGTTTTGAACTTTAAGAAAAATCCGTTCGTTCAGGCGTCAACGTTCATTATTATATTTTTCCTATTGCTGTCATTCGGTAAGACATTCCCGCTGATATATGATTTGTTCTATAACTACATGCCGTACTTCAGCAGTTTCCGCGCGCCTGTGATGATTCACTATTATATGGACCTTGCGATACTGTTTATGGCAGGATTCGGGCTGAAGTCGGTAATTGAAATGATAAAACAGGCGGACAAGCAAAAGACCCTGCTTCGCACCGCGTACGTCGCTGGCGGAATCGGCATTCTGTTCCTGCTCATATCAGTCGTCGGTTTTGAATCGTCCTACACCGATTCGGTCGTCAACGGGCCACTCGGACAGAAATTATCGTCGCAGGGCTATCCTGCGCAGCAGGTTGCGGGATACCTCAAACAGCAGGTCGCTCCGAACGCCTATGAAAATATTATTTCTGACCTTAGGCTTCACGGATTCCTGATTCTTCTGGTGGCGGTATTAATAATGCTTTACGCTCAGAAGAAAGTCGCAAGGAACGTGATGCTTCTGGGAATAATTATTATAGCAATGTTCGACCTGTTGAGCGTTACGGCTAAGACTCTTCACTGGGACGATAAGAAACAGCGCGATGAATTTGTCGCGGAAACAGATTATACCAAGTGGCTTTTAAGTAAAGAGCCTGAAACTTACAATTACCGCGTGGCGCAGATGAACAAGGGCAATCTCGTTACGACTAACGACCTCGCGTATTACAGGCTGCACCAGTTTAACGGCTATCAGGGCGCGAAGTTAAGGATTTATCAGGACGCTGTAGACGTAGCAGGCGGCGAAAATCCGATGCTGCTCGGTCTGGCGAACGTGAAGTACATTATTTCGGACTCTCCGTTAAAAGATACGACAGTCTATACTGAATTATTCAAGGGCTCTAACGTAATTTACCTTAACAAATTAGCAATGCCGCGCTCATATTTCGTGAGCGAGAACAAGGTTGAAACGGGCATCAATATACTCAACAGCATAAAGACGGGCTCTTTCGACCCGAGGAAGACGGCGTTCACTGAAAAGAATATTGATGTGAAGATTGACGCGCCGGATTCGACTGTCTCTTCGAGAATTTCAAATTTCGGAATTCACAACATCGAGTATGATGTTTTCGCGAGCGGCAACAACCTTCTTGTCCTGACGGAAATGTACTATCCCGCTGGCTGGAAGGCATACATAGACGGCAATGAAACGGAAATTTACAAGACGAATTATTTCCTCCGTTCGGTCGTCGTACCTAAAGGAAAGCACAAAGTCGAACTTAAGTTCTATCCCGAAACATATTACACAGGCAGGAAAATCAGCATAGCGGCGAACATACTCGTGACGCTGCTTCTTATCGGAGGAATCGCGGGAGTTTTCATATCGAGGAAAAAAACAACAGCCGGTTCAACGGATTCAGTACAACAAACTTAAAATCATGTTCAAGAAAATCTTAATTGCAAACAGAGGAGAAATTGCGGTAAGGATTATCAACACTGCGCGAGAGATGGGTATAAAAACTGTTGCAGTGTACTCCGATTTCGACAGGTATTCGATGTACGCGAAACTTGCCGACGAGGCCTACCACATCGGCGAATCGCCCGCTGCCAAGAGTTACCTTCTGGCGGACAAGATTATAGAAGTTGCGAAAAAATCCGGCGCGGAAGCGATTCATCCGGGTTACGGATTCCTTTCCGAAAGGGCATTCTTCGCGAAGATGTGCGAGGACAACGGGATAAAGTTCATAGGCCCGCATCACACAGCGATAGAAGACCTCGGAAGCAAGACCAAGGCGAAGCAGTTAGCCGTGAAGAACAAAGTTCCGGTTGTAGCGGGAACCGAGCACGCGATTAAAGACGCGGAAGAGGCTAAAACAGTAGCGCGGAAAATCGGATTCCCGATAATGATAAAAGCGTCAGCCGGCGGCGGCGGAAAAGGCATGCGCGTCGTCAGGTCGGAAGAAGAACTCGAGAGCGCTCTGCGCATGGCGCAGAACGAAGCGCGAGCGTCGTTCGGCGACGACAGCGTGTTCATAGAAAAATATGTCGATTCGCCCAGACACATAGAGTTTCAGATTCTCGTAGACGAGCACGGTAACGCCGTTCATCTCGGCGAACGCGAATGTTCGATGCAGAGAAGACACCAGAAAATAATAGAGGAAACACCTTCATCAATAATGGACCCTGACCTTCGGCACAGGATGGGCGAATGCGCTAAGACAATCGCTCTTGCCGCGGGTTACTATAATGCCGGCACCGTCGAGTTCATGGTCGACAAAGACAAGAATTTCTACTTCCTCGAAGTCAATACGCGTCTGCAGGTTGAGCACCCGATAACGGAAATGAGGACGGGACTTGATCTCGTTAAGGAACAGCTGAAAATCGCTTCGGGCGAAAAACTGTCTCTGAAACAGGAAGATGTTAAATTCACTGGCGCGGCGATAGAGTGCAGAATATGCGCCGAAGACCCGGACAGTAATTTCATGCCTTCGACCGGAAAACTCTCTTACATTGGAAGAAACCTGGGCAACGGAATGCGCGAAGACACGGGAATTGAGCAGGGCAACGAAATTTCGATTTATTACGATTCGATGATAGCGAAACTTATCGCATACGCTCCCGACAGAAAACTCGCGATTGAAAAAATGGCGAGAGCGCTGAACAATTACACCGTCGTGGGCGTAAAGACCAACATAAGTTTCCTTATGAAACTTCTTGAATGCCCCGAGTACATAGAAGGGGACTACAACACGCAGTTCGTGGAAAGGGTATTCCTTCCGAGACTCGAAGAAACAAAAGCCGTAATCAGCCCCGAACTCCAGAAAGCCCTCTCGATAGCGGGCATTCTCTTCAAGAGCAGGAACGAAAAATCGTTCAACGGCAGAACGGAGAAAAAGAAAAGCAAAAGAGGCGGATGGCTCAGCAGAAAGGAGCTTCATAATTAATGAACAAGTATTTCATAAACATAGACGGCGTGGAAACGCCTATTGAAGCGGATTTCGGCGGTAACGAAATTCTGTTCAAGGACCTCGGCAGGGACGAATTCGTGTATAAGTTCATAACTGACGACCTGCTTTTGCTCAGGGTCGACCATAAAAATTATCTTGTGAAGGCGGAGAACGTTCACGACAGCGACATGAAGAACACTGAATTTCTTCTTGAGCACGATTCGAAATCGTACAAGGTCGTCTGCAAGAACGAACTTGAAGTGCTCACTGAAAAATTCGCCGCCAGCAGAGGCACGACGAAGATTAAGAACGAACTCATTTCTCCGATGCCAGGAGCGATTGTCAAGATAAACGTGAAGGAAGGCGACGAAGTGAAGAAAGGCGACGTGCTGATAGTTCTCGAGGCGATGAAGATGGAAAACGAACTTAAGGCGGCCGCGAACTGCAAGGTTCAGAAAGTGCTCGTCGAGGAAAAAACTCCCGTAGATAAAAATCAGGTATTAATAAAATTCGAGGTTTAGCATGCAGGCAATTCTGGCATTCATGTCACTGTTCGCCGCCGTCATTCCGATGGTCTCATATCTGCTTATAATCTGGTGGATGGACAGGAACGAACGCGACCCATTCTGGATAGTGTTTTTAAATTTCTTCTGGGGAGCGTCAGGCGCGATAATACTCGGTATTATCGGCAGCATAATTTTTCAGATTCCGCTTTCAATGGGAATTCAGGCGTTCTTCGGCGCGGACTCGGCTGAATTAAGCGACCTGTCCGGCGCGATAATTACGGCTCCTCTCGTGGAAGAATTCACGAAAGGAATGTTCGTCGTAATTATGTCGTTCTCCCGCAGGTTCGACGGCGTCGTCGACGGGGTAGTGTACGGCGGAGCTATAGGGCTCGGTTTCGGGATGACGGAAAACTTCCTGTATTTCCTAAGTTACGGAAGCGAACCTGGTTCCTGGCTGACGCTTGTCATTATAAGGACTCTGTTCTCCGCGGTGATGCACTGCATGTCGACGGCCACGTTCGGCGGTTTCATCGGCTTCGCGAAGTTCAAGCCGATAGGACTGAAACTGTTCATAGTGCCGCTCGGATACATAGTGGCGATGTTCCTGCATTTTTCATGGAACCTCTCGGTGAGTTTTCAGGAGACCACGCTTCTCGGATTCCTTTTCCTCATAATGTATTTCTTCTCGTGGATGGCGGTGTTCCAGATAGCGCTTTACATGGAAGCTAAATCAATAACGCGCGAACTTACGGATGAATCGGCGAAGGGGCTCATACCCGCGGAGCATCTTAAATACCTGCCGTTCGTATCGCGAAGAAACAAGTACGGCTGGTGTCCGCAGGGAATTAACCAGAAAGAGTACGTAAAGAGCTCGGTGATGCTTGCGATGAGAAAGCATCAGTCAAAACATCTGAAAGGGAAGCTTAAAACTTCTTATGATCAGGAAATTGAACAGCTGCGGTACGCTATTCAGATGATGTTTTACAACGCGCACATGAATTATTATTATAATCAAAAAGCGCAGACGTAAATGTCGCTGACAGACAAGGTTATAAAAAATACGTATTATTATGTTTTCTCGCAGATAGCCGCGATAGTAATACCGCTGGTTCTTACGCCTTATATAATCTATAAAATCGGCGGTCAGCAATTCGGCATTTACGCCATAGTGCTCGGCTTTACGACATCGTTCGGACTTTTCGACCTGAGTCTGTCTTCGTCGTTCATAAAATTCATCTCCGAGCATTTCAACAAAGGAAATAACGAGGAGCTCAACAGGACCGTCAACACGGGGTTCCTGTTCTACCTTCTTTTTTCGGTAATCGTCTGCGCCGCCGGATTTATACTAAACGATACATTGCTCGGGCTTATCAACATTCCGCCCGAACTCAAAGAAGCCGGAAGAAACTCTCTTAATATCGCGCTTCTGATTTTCTTCGTAAACAACGTCTTCATGATTTACAGCTCCGTGCTGATTGCCGTTCAGAAGATGTACATAACGAGCCTGATGTCGACGATAACGGCGTTCATAAACCTTGCGCTTGTGTTCGTTCTTCTGACAGCGGGTTTTCAGGTTGAAGGAATACTGATAAGCCAGCTGGCGACTTCTTTGATAAACTCCGCAGCGATATTCCTGCTCGCCAAAAAATCCGTGCCCTCGCTGAGCGTTACAAAAGGTTTCTTCAGTTCGAAATCATTCGGCGAAATGGGAAAGTTCGGCATTCAGATGCAGGTCTCGAAACTCGCGGGTTTCTTTTCGGAGAAATACGATGAATTCCTTCTCGGTTTCTTCAGCGTTCTTGATAACGTTACTTATTTTAACATAGGCACGAGACTGCTGCGTCTGGCAAGATTCCTTCCCATGCAGCTTGTAATACAGGTCGCTCCCGTTGCGGCAGAGTTAAAAGCGAAAGAGGAGAAAGAAAAGCTAAGCCTGCTTTTTGACGATGCAATAAAATATCTGACGCTTGTATCCGTTCCCGCCGCCGCGTTCATGTTCGCTTTCGCGGACGAGATAGTGAACGCCTGGATGGGGCCCGGATACGGCATTTCGGCGCATATACTCCGGATTCTCCTTGCAGCGCAGCTTATTAATCTGATTATATCATCTCCCGGCAATTCGATAATACCAAACACGGGAGTTCCGAAATACCAGATGTATGAAGGGCTGATTCACCTCGGAATAAACGTCGTTTTCAGTTTTGTCTTCATTAAATATTACGGGATAGTCGGCGCGGCATACGGAAACGGAATAGCGACGGTAATATCTTCGGTGTATATTTTTGTAGTCTCAGTGATGTTCTTCAGGAAAAAGCCGTCCGATGTGTTCATGAAGGATTATCTCGTGCCCGTTGCAGCGGGAGCGGGTGTATCTTTTCTGATATTCCTTCTTTCAAGACTGATTTATATGGCTGGGTTTGTGCCGGAAGGAAGGCTGAAAGGGATTTTACTGCTGACTTTTCTCTTCGTGATTTTCGTTTTTTCTTACGTAATTATAATTCTCGTATCCGGATATCTGAACACAAGGAACAAGTCAGTACTGGCAAAGATATTATCCCGTTTCGCTCCTTCGTCGTTTAAAAAAGCGTCCGACCCGCCTTACAGCGAATACGAGGGTGAAAAAATCAGCATATTCATACTGACATACAATAAGATAATGGCGCTCGGCAAATGCCTGGATTCGCTCAAGGGCACGCTCGAAGGCATAAACCACGAAATAATAATTTTCGACAACGCTTCAACAGACGGCACGAAAGAACTTACGGATAAATTCGCCGGGGAAAATAAAAACGTTAAAGTTCACCACAGCCCGGAAAATCTCGGCAATAACGCGAAGAGTCTCGCCGCTGAAATGTGCACGGGCGATTATCTTATCGGCGTCGACGACGATATAATCTCGTTCCCCGAAAACTGGATTCAGAAAATGGTAACCGCGTACAAGTCGGTTCCGTTCATGGGTTATCTCGTGGCTGACGTTGTTCAGGACGAAAAGACCAACGGCGCGAAATACGGAGAGGAAGCGTACAGGGACGTCCTGTATCACGACGGGAAAATCACTATACAGGAGGGCCCTGCAGGCGGATGGTGTTTCATGATTTCAAGAAAAGTTTACAACGAATGCGGCAGGCTTCTCAGGCTTAATGACAGGAAATTCGTGTTCGAAGACGGCGATTACCAGCTCCGCTCGCATAACCGCGGCTTCAAGAGCGGCATACTCAAGGGAATGAAAGTATATCACGCCACGGGCGGGTTTTACAACGCGGAATTCGGCAATCCGCTTACAAGAAAATATTCCGACGCGGAGAAAAAACTTCCTCTTTCATACGTCATAAAAAGAAAAATCAAATCAGTCCTTAGCATCAAGGGATATATAAGGAAAATACTCGCTTTATCCTCAAACGGCGGCCAATGATAAACGTATCCGTAATAATAGTGAATTACAATACGGGCGCATTGCTTGAAACCTGTATCGCATCTGTGCTTAAGCATGAAAACGAAACCGTCAAGGAGATTATTATCGTCGACAATGCCTCATCAGACAATTCGAAGGAAATTATCAACAGGCTTGAGCAGGAGCATATACGCGTAAAAGGAGTGTTCCTCGACTCTAACCGCGGTTTCGGTTTCGCGAACAACAAGGGTGTCGAAACCGCCGCAGGGGATTATGTGCTGATTCTTAATCCTGACGTTGAGTTCGTAATGCCGGTTCTTGAAATCCTCGGGCAGTCTATGAATTCGGACGTATCCGCCGCGGCATACACTGTGATGCTGTACGGAGAGGACGGCAAATTCCAGAACGGATATTACCAGAAATCACCTTCGCTGATGCAGTACTTTTATTTCTATTCGGTCCTGTCAAAACCCTTTTACAGAAACGAAAAACTCCGCCGCAAATACCTTTATGAATACATAGACGAGGAAAAACAAATTGGCGCGCTTGAAGTGACGCAGCTTCCCGGCGCTTTCATGTTCATTAAAAAGAAACTCTACGAAGAGCTCAACGGGTTCGATGAAAGATTCTTTCTCTTTTTTGAGGACGTCGATTTCAGCCGGAGGATTAAAAGCAAAGGCAGTCTGTTTCTTAATACGGCGCTTAAAGTAAAACATCTCGGGGCGTCAAGCATGGAAACAAGAACCAATTATAAAATATACGGTTACTTTATTCTAAGCCTTAAAAAATATTTCAGGATTGCCGGCGGGAAAATTCCTTTCCTGCTCCTGTCCTTCTCGGTTTTCGCTAATTCGATCATTAAATTATTTATTGAATATATAAAGAAACCTTTCGGCGTGTCGGATGCGAACGTTATAAAAGTCCACCGATACATTCTAAAAAATTTTAATTCCTGAATGGACAGCCGGGTATCTGTAATAATACCGAACTATAACGGCATGGAGCATCTCGCCGAATGCCTCGGCTCTCTTGCTGAACAGTCGTATACGGGGTTCAGCATAAACGTTGTGGACAACGGCTCGGAGGACATGTCGGTTGATTATATAAGAAAAAATTTTCCGTCCGCATACGTGGTCGAACTGGGCAGGAATTACGGATTTGCAAGAGCCGTTAACGAAGGTATTAAGCGCGCGCTCGGTAATTCCCGTCCTGAGAAGATATTGCTGCTCAACAACGACGTTGTCTGCGACAGGTTTTTCATCGAGAACTTTCTCAACGGATTTGATAACGCAAAAGTATATTCCTGCGCGTGCAGGATGATGAACTATTACGACAGGTCGGTCATAGACGA
>CAIKZJ010000004.1 GCA_903831845.1 uncultured Ignavibacteriota bacterium | reverse complement strand
TCTTTAAGGTAACCGGATACGACTATCCGTGTAAAATCCTTAGAATATGTCCTGCCGACAACATCGGGATGAGCATCCCATACCTCATAGCCCTGTATAAAATAGACCTTCTTCCCTTTTGACGGGCCGAGTTTCCAGACATCTTCAGCGGTCATCCAGGCCGTCGCGACCATAATATCCGAATCGCGCATGTGCCTGTCATTAATGCTGTCGACCGTTTTGACTTCAAAATTGAGTTTGTCCGTCTCTTCGAATTTATCGTTCAAAGGGAAAAGGATGTTTTTAAGGAATATCGATGCGGAATAAAAGGGTTTAAACCTGCCTTTGTATATGTTGTATCTTTTTCGCGGCGCATAAAGGCAAACGTCATGGCCTGCTGAAGCGAGGCGCGAGGCATGCTCCATTACCATCTTAATTCCCCCTGACCGGAACACGCCGGGAATAACAAAACTTATTTTAAGTTTATTGCTCAATTGCCGTTATCGTTTTTCTGTTTGTTTTTAAAGAATGACGACAGCTTATTATTTTTAATTCTTTCAAGAAGCATATTAAACGCTTTCCTGAAAACCCCCGGCTCGACAATATATGACAGGATGAAGAAAACGACACACACAAAAATGAATGCCGCAGTAAGTACGGCAATCAGGTTGAACAGTATATTCCCCGGATTAAAATAAGACATGAAGTACGGTTTTACAAACCAAGTTACAATGTACGTTACAACGCCGCTCAGCACGATTTTCACAGTCCTTGCAATTTCTTTTACAGAGCCCGGGAAAATCCTGAATACCCTTGCAAAAAGGACCGTTCCGTAAATACCTGAAACCGTGAACACGGAGACCGATACACCGTAGAAGCCTATATATCTTGTATACAGGTAACTAAGACCGATACCCGCAAGATAGGAGACCGTTCCGGCTACGGAAAGGTATCTGTATTCTTTTTTTGCGAGGAACAATGATGTCGGGATAATATAAGTAAGGAATGTAAACAATGCCAGAGATTCCCATATGAAGGGTTTCTCGGACAGTCCGACGCCTTT
This sequence comes from uncultured Ignavibacteriota bacterium, assembly GCA_903831845.1. Classification (GTDB taxonomy): domain Bacteria; phylum Bacteroidota; class Ignavibacteria; order Tepidaquicellales; family Tepidaquicellaceae; genus CAIKZJ01. Next base: position 5,957 of record CAIKZJ010000004.1, on the reverse strand, counting down.
CAGGTCAAAATTGCCCCTCATATAGACAAGAGTGAGAATTTTCTCGCTGAACACGATGAAGAAAATTATCACCGGTATATATATAAAAACAAGTATATTGAAAGTATCGTAGAATATCTTCTTAGCTTCTTCAGTATTACCCGTGGAGAAACTTGAAGACAGGTTTGTCAGCAAGACACCGAATACGATAGTAAAAGTCAGCGTGGTTACGAATGTCGGTATAGTAGCTCCGTAATTCAGCGCGGAAATAGAGCCTTCGGGGAAAAAGGAAGCGTAATAATTTCTCGAGAACAGGAATAGCTGGTTAACCAGCGAAAGTATAAGGATTGCCCCGCAGTTTTTAATAATATTCCTTGAGAGGTCGTCAAGTTTAAGCCTGTTTACAATTTTTATTCTGTCGACAGCCAGCAAGGGATAAAAGAGTATTCCCAGATAGACCGTATTTCCTATAAGAAACGCAATCGCGAGATTATATACAAGATCGTTCTTAATTTCCGGCATGTATACAAAAATCAAAATGGCAATTGTAATGACTGACTGGGCAAGTACGGGATAATAGAATTTCTTCTTGGCGTTGAAATACGGCAGAAGCAGTGACGCCACAGAACGGACAAAAAATACGGGAAAAATGAAAACCGATATGCTAAGGGCGAGCGACAGGGATTTTTCATTCAGCCCCGGCAGCGATATTTCAACGAGCAATGTTCTTACCGTAAATAGCAGAGCGGAGATGACGAAAGAAACTACTATCAGATATTTAAGAAGTATTGAAAGCGATCTTTTAAATTCCTCGTATTTGCCCGAAGCATACAATGCGGAGTATTCGCTGTTAGCCACGCCCTTAAGAGTATCTATGCCGAGAAAAATAACCAGATATTCGGGAAGAAGCTGCAGTGCAAAAAGCACGTCCGCGCTACCCGACACGCCTATTTTTGAAGCGACAATCAAATTTCTTGCAATATCCAGAAATCTTAGCAACAGAGTGATTCCAAAAAGAAGAGCATAAGATTTTAATAATACTTTCATGATATTGCCGTCAAATAAGCAGCTTCATAAAGAAATTTGCACTCGTATGTTTTCATAAATAAGTCGAAGTTTCGGTTTAGTTAGATAATCCCGGGTTTTGAGCTACGTCATTTAAATCAATTTTATGATTCGAATTAATTTTATACGCGATAGAAATAAGAAACCAGATTGCAAGAGTCGAGCAGCCATACAGGCTGAAATAAGGTTCGAACATAAACACTATAAGAAGTGAGACAAAAGACAGCTGGAGACCGTCAACAAACATCCTGTAATCTTTTGAATCAGGCCTCCTTTTTATTTTAAAAGTATAGAATATGGCTTTTACAAGAAAACTGAAATATAACACTGTCCCGACCAGACCCATCTCTAATAATGAGCGAAGATAAGTATTATGCGAATGTACAACGGATACCAGATAGAATGTATAAGCATAATCGCGCAGACTTAAAAACGAATCGAAACCATAACCTGTCCACAAATTATTTTGCAAGAGTGATATAGTGGCAATCCACGCCTGGAGCCTTCCGAGTGAAGATAGATCAGAGCCAAAGTTTTTGACAGTTAGAAACCTGAATACTATAACATTACCGAAAGCAAAAAAAAGAAGGCCAAATACGATTAAGATGAAAAAATAATATTTAGGTTTTTTTAAGAAAAATACCAAAAGCGATAAAACCAGGGCCATCCACACCCCTCTTGTTTGCGTTAAAAAAATTGCCATCGCCAAAATAACAAGAACGGTGACATAAAGATAAATCTTCTGTTCTTTTTTTCTATTTATAATAAATGACAGGCAGAACATGAACAAAATAAGATAATAGGCTGACAAAATATTCATATCAGCCCAAATAGAGCCTATTCTCATTGAAAGGTTAAAATCATTTTGGAATAGGTTATAGAACGAGAAAAAGCTCAACACTACACCAGAGAAGAACAATAAATTAAAAATTAATATAAGGTATTTCCTGCTAATTGTAATATTCTGAATAATGATAAATAGAAAATACGGAGCAGCAATCGTTCCGAAGAAATAATTTAAACCGGGATTAAAATCTGATTTTGAAGAAATATACCCGCCCCACAAAAATAACAATATCCAGTTAATCGAATTATGGAAAGTAAAATTAAATTGCCGCAGCAGAATTCTGTCTTTCAATAAAAACAGAATAAGAAACAGTAAAAAAAAAGAAGAGACCAACCATTTGCCGAAAACAAAAGTTAACGGCAACAAACAAAAAAGTTTTTCCGTGCTTATATCTACTTCTTTAAATCTTTCCAGCGGAATATTCAGCTTACGCATTCTTATCAGAGAAAAAATCTTTAGCCCTATCTTTTAAGAAGAATGTCGTATACGCCAATCCAAATCCAACTGCGGTAAACAGCAGTATCATAACAATCCTTTTAGGCTTGGCTTTTCTTTCCGGTACAAACGGGTAATCAAGGACGAGTACTACCGGAGTATCCCTTTTTTCGTCTATCTTGGATTGCTCATATATCGGAATTATGTAAGTAAGAATTTTATTCTGAATTTCAACATTTCTTTGCAACCTGAGAAAATTCATTACAATATCGGGGCTTCCTTTAAGCTTAAGATATCCTTCATCGGGACTTGTATTCCTGATCTCATTCAGCTTGCTGGCCATAGTCTTAATTTTCTCTTCCTGCAATTTAACTTCGCTCTGGTCGGATGATATCATTTTCTTTAACAGATCAAGCTTGATTTCCTCAGCCTTAATTTCACTTTCCAAAGCGATTTCCGATTGCAGGGCAGCTTTAACGGTAATATCTGGCGAAAGACCGTATCGTTCCTGATAAAATTTTAAACTGTCCTCGGCGTTTTTAAGATCAGTTTTTATCTGAGCAAGCCTTCCCTCAATAAACTGCCTGTTATTACTCGCACTCTGGACATTTAACTCAATATTGATTTTATTCAACCTCTCTGTTAAAAATTCAACTATCTGCTTGGCTTTTTCAGGATTCTTGTTATAAACACCTATTGTTAGAGTGCCGGCAATCTTGTCTTTCGATAATTCAAGGAAGTTTTCGCGAAAATTCTTAACCGCATCTTGCATGTATTTTTCATGGTTTTCATTCATTAAATCAAACTTAATGATAGTTTCCTCTATGCATCTCCTGCTTAATAATATATTCTCATATACGGCAAGTTCGGCAGCACCCATCCCGCCACCGGCTATATCCGTAACGTCACCTAATGCCGCCAATCCTGTCGCCGATAGCATACCAGCGATTCCACTTTGCTTTGCGGTCGATTTTACAGTAGTTGAAGATAAAAATAAAGGATCAATGATAACAAAATAAACAAACGTCGACACAAGCATCGTTGCAAGTGTAAAATAAAGTATCATTTTCTTGTATTTCGCAAAAACTATATAATAATCATACAGATTAAAATATTTCTTTTTATCATAATTCTCTTTACTCATATAGATTTTTGATACTATTTAAAATTAAAATTATTTTGTAGAATTTTTAATCAGCAAGTATGTTGAAATGATACTTACTAACGAACCTATGATTGTAGCATAAAGGGTAATATTCTCATTTAGCGGGGATCTCACAATCTTTGGAACGTACACAAAATCTCCCGACTTAACAACAGTTTTATTCGCATCGAACCACCCTCTTGAGTTAAATCTGATTATACGGGTATCCCCTTTATCAGCTGCCAAAGAATAACCGCCGGCTTTTTCGATATAATATTCAAAATCCTCACCCTCTTTATACGGGACATAACCTTCATTTTGCACCTGTCCGTACACATATACGACATTTTTATTATCGTTTACATAGATGACATCCTTATTTTCGAGTATCACATTTTGCGACATATCATTATCCACAAAAAGACGTTCAAAATCAACGATCATTCTGAATCTACGGGATAACACATCTATATCGAAATTTTTCCGGTCCTGCTCTTTGACTATCAGGTCATTTGCTCTGATATTGAGAAAAACTTCCGCCGTATCCTTCTTAGTGTATTCTTCATCATATTTTCTTATTAGAAGCGATAACGGGAGATAAGCAGTCGGCTTGAAACCGCCGGCCATTTCAATCGCTTCTTTCAGAGTAGTATTTTTCTGAGTGATTGGATAAATCCCGGGTCTGTTCACTTCGCCAAGAATAACGACACTTAAATTTTTAATGTTATTGAGTTTGTATTTGACAAAGACCCTATCATAAACGTTTATTTTAAAATGCCGGTCTTTTTCAAATGAAAGCTGGAATACCTGATATTTTGATGTAATTGGGTCTATCCTGAAAACACTAATACTGTCTTTATCCGCATCCGAATCAAAACCCCTGCCCAGACCGATTATTGTTTCAAGATCATCATTATTATTGTATTCATACACTCCTCCCAGCTGTACAGCTCCGTTAACCGTAACATAGTTCTTCGATAAAATGCCGTAAGGAACTTTCAGGAGGTCCCCTTCGCGTAAATACGGATTGAATTTATCATTATTCGTACTGAAATACCTGTATAAATCGACATTCACAACTTCGCCCGATTTCCGATAGATCTCAATATTCCTGAGAGACAGCTCCGGATCAAATTCTGTTTTGGGGTTAGATAAATTATATTTTGTTTTAGTAATATCCAAAGTATCAAAGAATACCAGGCTTATAATTTCACTTGTTCTTGTAAGCGGCGAAACTTCTAATTTCTTTTGAATCATGCTCGAAACAGAAATAAGAAAAGTACGGGGCATGGACAATGAAAATGTAACTTCGCTTGAGTAATATCTTCTTTTTACAGCGTTAACAACGCGTTCTTTGGCGACCCGAAGCGATAATCCATCAACCTTAACTTCACCAACCGTAGGAATGACAACTGAGCCTTCAAGATTCACCATAAGCGGTATAGACTGATTCAAGTAACCGTATATACCAAGGCTAAACATATCGTTAGGTCCTACGATATATTCATCCTGATTTACAGCTTTATCAACAGGAAAAGCCTTTTGCTGCTGTTGCTGGAAATTTTGTCCGCTTATTTGAGAGAGTAAATCAGAGGCATCGGAATTAATTCGGAAATTTTGCGTGTTAAGATTCGTGTTGCTCAAGTTTGATTGAGAATTTGTCCTGACATTGCCGGTATTACTTTGATTAATCTGCGGAAATGCTTTTATCGCAAAGAGCATTAAGAAAATAATCAATAATTGATTTAGGATTTTGACCATTTTTACAAATTAAAATTTAAAATTGTATTGTTTAAAACATCAAGCGTATCGTCAGTTTCTTTTGTCTCGCAATAAAATCTCAACAGCGGTTCCGTGCCTGACGCTCTTATAGTGATCCATCCGTTCGAGAAGAAGAGTTTGTAACCGTCGAGCGGGTCTACATGAAGGATCTTCCTGCCTGCTATTTCACCGCCGGCTTTAAATCCCCTGCAGATTTCAAGAGTTTTGTTTTTAAGCTCATCAGTCGTATGAACGTCTATGCGCTTGTAGAAATATTTTCCGAATTCGTCTTCGAGTTCCTTTTTAAGATCCGTTATGCTTTTCCCTGTTGTCGCAAGCATCTCAAGGTAGAGAAGTCCGTTGAAAAGGCCGTCTCTTTCGGGAAGGTGGCCCTTAATGCCTATGCCGCCGCTTTCTTCCGCACCGATAAGCACGTCGCCTTCAATCATTTTCTTTGAAATGTGCTTGAAGCCGATAGGAACAGTCTCGAGTTCCAGGTTATATTTTTCGCAGTATTCCTTTATGATTTCCGAAGCAGAGAAGCCACGCACGACAGTGCCCGTGAACCCCTTGTCCTTATGGAGAAATTTAAGAAGGAGCGCGAAAGTTTTCTGCGCGTCAAGGAATTCGCCGTTCTCGTCGATTATCGCTATCCTGTCCGCGTCGCCGTCAGTCACTATGCAGATATCATACTTCCCGTCCTTAACTGTTTTGCATGCGAGTCCG
>CAIKZJ010000003.1 GCA_903831845.1 uncultured Ignavibacteriota bacterium | reverse complement strand
GGCGGCGACGTTATGCGCAGGTGTATCTCTTTCGGATTGGCTTTCTTTATAAGGTCGACAAGAAGTTTCAGCGTCGTGCCGCGGACGATGGAGTCGTCGACTATAACGACTTTCCTGTTCTCAAGAACGCCTTTTACGACATTGAATTTCGTCTTTACCTTCATCTGCCTGTGGTCCTGCCCCGGCTCGATGAACGTCCTGCCCACATAGTGGCTTCTTATCAATCCGATTTCGTGCTTGAGGTTCTTCGTCTTCTTAACCATCTCATTGAAATAACCGAGTGTGGCCGTGTTCGAAGAGTCGGGCACGTTTATTATAATAACTTTCTTTTCGTTGTCGTTGTCCGGATCATCCTTGTCAGGCGGCGGTTTCTCTATTGCAAGGTTAGCGCCGATTCTTCTTCTTACCTTATCGACTTTCTCCTTGAAAATCTGGCTGTCCGGCCTGCTGAAGTAAATATATTCGAAAATGCAGTGCTTGTATTTCGGCGCTTCTTCTATAATGTAAGATTTGACTTTGCCCGTCTCGATTACTTCTTTATCGATGACTATAATCTCGCCGGGTTCAACTTCTCTCACATACTCTGCGTTAAGAATATCAAGCGACGTCGTTTCGGAAGCGAAAATTATGCTGTCGTCGAGCTTGCCCATCACGAAAGGCCTTATGCCCAGCGGGTCGCGGGCGGCAATCAGCTTGTCGTCGGTGAGTATGCAGACTGAATACGAGCCTTTTATCTGCCGGAAAACATCGAGTATTTTTTCGGTAAAATCTTCTTTCCTGCTTCTCGCGAGAAGGTGAAGGAAAATCTCCGAATCAGTGGTTGTCTGAAAAATCGTGCCCTCTTCCTGAAGCTTCTTCCTTAGATAATTGGCGTTCGTCAGGTTGCCGTTGTGTGCGAGAGCGAGGTTCCCGTCCTTGTAAGTAACCTTGAACGGCTGAATGTTGTTCTTGTTGCTCGACGAGCCGGTCGTGGAATACCTGTTGTGGCCTATCGCAGCGTTTCCTTTGAGAGTCTGCGTGAGTATTTCCTCGTCGCCGAATACGCTAAGGACGAGCCCGACTCCCTTGTGAACGTTGAAATGGTATTTTTCTTTTTCGGGAAGGTATTCCGATGTAACTATACCTGCCGCTTCCTGACCCCTGTGCTGCAGCGCATGAAGACCGTAGTAGGCCATTATGGCCGCTTTGGGATGGTTGAATATGCCGAAGACTCCGCAGTTTGCCCTTATCGACTTTTCTTCAACGAGTATGGAGTCTTCATTCTGTTCTATCTCTTTCATCTCTTTATTTTACCGTGTTACTCTTATGTGATTAGAAAATATCCAGGCCCTGTCGCCTATCCAGCACTCTACCCTGTAGCATCCTTCTTCGTTGTCGTCCCAGGTACCGCCGAGTCCTTTCTGCTCTTCAACGCATTTCCCGTTCTTAATGAATTTCACGAGACATTCTTTCGGAGTATAGAAGCTGAACACCGCTTTCTTGCCGTCCGTTATCTTTATCTCATCGC
>CAIKZJ010000002.1 GCA_903831845.1 uncultured Ignavibacteriota bacterium | reverse complement strand
TTTCCGACAGAGCCGGCGTTCTTTATGTTTCTTCTCGCAAACTTCAGTATTGAATAAGCTGTGGCCGCGCCGAGGTTGTCTGTGGTTACATTGAAACCGCATACCTCTTTTAAATTCTCCTCGCTTCCGACAGAACCGAGCGACTTTAATATATACGCCAGCACTGTTTCGTCTTTTTCGGTTTTCAGCGCGTCAGAAAGAGCGGCGGCGGATTCGGGCGATTGTATCAGCCCCAGAGCGAAAGCAGCGGCTATTCTTATGTCGGGATTGTTCGACGACTGGAGTTTTTCGTTTATCTGAAGAACATACTTTGCGTCTCCGATATTACCGAGAGCGATAAGCGCGCGGATAACGACCGCGTTGCTGAAGTTGTTCAGGTAATTAAGGAGTTCGCCGTTCGGACCGGCGGTTCTGCCGTCCTGATATTTCAGTATTTCAAGTTCTTCGGGCGCGAACAACTGCGCATTGGCGGCAAGCGCCTGTGTTAGGACAAATATTACGAGGACAATGATTTTTTTCATCTTATAATCTGATTTTATTTACCGAGCAGCTGGAACATGTTTTTCTTGTACGCCTCCACGCCGGGCTGGTCGAACGGATTGACTCCGAGCAGGTAAGCGCTCACGGCGCAGGAAAATTCGAAGAAATATATAAGCGCGCCGAGGTATTTTTCGTTCAGTTCGGGTACGGATATTTTCATGCAAGGCACGCCTCCGTCGATGTGGGCTTTGAGCGTTCCGAGCATCGCTTTTTCATTAACGTAGTTGAGGCTTTTTCCAGCAATGTAATTCAGGCCGTCGCTGTCGTCTTCGCTTTTAGGAATGAAAATTTCCTTCTTAGGTTTTTCAATCCACAGAAACGTCTCGAAAAGATTCCGTGTTCCTTCCTGCACGAACTGTCCGAGAGAATGCAGGTCTGTAGAATAAACCGCGCCGGCGGGAAATATTCCTTTGCCTTCCTTGCCTTCGCTCTCGCCGAAGAGCTGTTTCCACCATTCAATTAAATAGTTCAGTGAAGGATGAAAGCCTGCCATCATTTCCGTAGTTTTTCCCTTCGAATAAAGAATGTTCCTGATTGCGGCGTAAAGTACTGCGGGATTGTCTTCTGTCGTTTCGTGTCCTTTCAGCGCCGTCTCCATCTCTTCCGCGCCTTTAACAAGGCTCTTTATGCTGAAACCAGCGCACGCTATAGGCAGCAGTCCCACGGGAGAAAGCACCGAATACCTTCCGCCTACGTCGTTTGGGATGACGTATGTCTTGTATCCTTCTTTGTCTGCGAGTTTTTTCAGCGCTCCTTTTGAGCTGTCGGTTATTGCGACGATTCTGGACGCCGCAACTTCTTTTCCTACTTTCTTTTCGAGATGCGAACGCAGAAGCCTGAACGCTATCGCCGGCTCCGTGGTGGTTCCGGATTTTGATATCACTATTATGGAATATCTAAGCTTGTCAAGCGCTTCGATGAGTTCGGCGTGGTAATCTTCGCCGATGTTCTGACCTGCGAAAATGACTGACGGATACCTGTGTTTTTTCTTGTGAAGAAGCATGAAACTGTTCTGCAGTGCTTCTATGACAGCGCGGGCGCCGAGGTAGGAGCCGCCTATACCGACGACAATGATAACGTCGGACCTGCGCCGGAGCAGATACGCAGTTTCCGATATTTCCTCGATTTCCTTCTTCGTTATGTCGGAAGGCAGATCAAGCCATCCGAGAAATTCGTTCCCGGCTCCTGACACGTTCATCAGTTCGTTGTATGCCTTTACGGCGGGTTTCTTCCAGGATTCGAATTCCGGTTCCGGTATGAACGGGAGCGCGCCGCTTACGTCAAGTGTTATGCCGTTTGTTGTGATTTCCATATTGATTCTCCGGTATGTTGTTCGCGCTATAATAATTATTATTACCGTTTTTTGTAATACAATAAATTCAACCGCTGAAACCCAATGAACAATCAAGACGGAAGATCGAAGATTGAACACAAAACTGCCTTTAATAATACCTCCGCCATTAATATCTTAACGACAATCAAAAACATTCTATGCACATTATTGACTGGTCTATCGTCGTTGTTTACTTCATCATCAACCTGCTCATAGGATTTTACTATTACAAGAAAGCCGGCGGCAACACCGAAAACTTCTTTCTTTCGGGAAGGAAGATGACGTGGTGGCTTGCGGGGCTTTCGATGGTCGCCACGACATTCGCGGCCGATACGCCGCTTGCCGTTACCGAGCTCGTAGGACAGAGCGGCATCGCGGGCAACTGGCTCTGGTGGAACATGATGTTCGGCGGAATGCTTACGGTTTTCTTCTTCGCGAGAATGTGGAGGCGCGCGAACATACTGACAGACGTCGAGTTCATCGAGCTGCGTTATTCCGGAAAAGCGGCTTCGTTCCTGCGCGGATTCAAAGCCATCTATCTCGGTATTTTTATGAACGTGATTATAATGGGCTGGGTCAATCTCGCACTCGGAAAAATACTAAAAGGGATGTTTCCTCAGCAGGTGAACGACAGCAACGTGATGTTCTTCATTCTGGCAATAATGATAGTAACCGCTATAATCTCCGCGATGGCGGGGCTCTGGGGCGTAGCGGTAACCGACGCGTTCCAGTTCGTCATTAAAATGACGGGATGCATAATACTCGCAATCATAGTCGTCAATTCCCCGCAGGTCGGCGGCATCACCGGTCTCCAGGCAAAACTTCCCGAATGGGCTTTAAGGTTTACTCCGCAGATAGGCGAAAGCGGCGCAGGCTCGACGGGTACCGGAGGCATACTGATGATGACAATCTCGACTTTTCTTGCATACATAGGAGTTCAGTGGTGGGCAAGCTGGTATCCCGGCGCGGAACCCGGCGGCGGCGGATACGTGGCGCAGAGAATGATGTCGGCTAAGAACGAAAAGCACTCGCTTCTCGCAACCCTGTTCTTCCAGGTCGCGCATTACACTCTTCGTCCCTGGCCGTGGATAATAGTCGCGCTTTCCGCAATCGTGCTTTATCCCGACCTTCCCGCGGCGGATAAGGGTCTCGGGTACGTAAAGGCGATGAACGACTTTCTGCCTGTCGGACTGAAAGGATTATTACTTGCGACTTTCTTCGCTGCGTCAATGTCGACTATAGCGACGCACCTCAACTGGGGCACTTCATATTTCATAAATGATTTTTACAAGAGGTTCGTTAAGCCGAACGAATCCGACAAACACTACGTATCCGCATCGCGTTGGATGACCGTTGTGTTCATGATAGTCGCTGTTCTGATAACAAACTTCATGTCAACGATTTCGGGCGTATGGTCTTTCGTGCTCGAATGCGGCGCAGGACTCGGACTCGTGCTTATTCTGCGCTGGTTCTGGTGGCGCGTTAACGCAATTAGCGAGATAGTCGCGACGATAACTCCGTTCGCTGTTTACGGAGTTCTTCATTTCGGCAATTTCGGAATTAAATTCCCCGAAACACTTTACGTTATCGTTCCCATAACGACTGTAGCGTGGGTTATTACTTCTTTCATCACAAAACCGACAAACGAAGACAGGCTTCTCGAGTTTTACAAAAGGGTTCATCCGGGCGGTTTCGGCTGGAAGAAAATCGCGGCAAAACTGCCTGACGTCAGGCCGGATAAGGGTTACGGCGTTTTGTTTCTCGACTGGTTCCTGGGAATTGTCCTGCTCTACACGTTTCTTTTCGGTATAGGAAAAATAATTCTTCAGGATTACATGACAGGCATTATATATATTATAATAGGATTAATAGCCGGTTCAATAATTCTTAAACACGTGAATTATCTCGGCTGGGGGGATATTAAAAAAGAGCAGTAATTTTTACTGCTCTTTTTTTCAAATCTTTATTTGTTTTTATTTCTTTACCTGCGTTGTATCGCTAAGCGATTTCATCAAATCCAGAGCCGCTTTATTCTGCGGGTCGAGAGTAAGAAATTTTTCAAGGTGGGTTTTGGCTTCGTCCGTCTTGCCCGTCATTTTTTCGAATCCCGCGAGCTGGAGAAGAGCTTCTTTGAAGTCTGGAAATATTTCAAGCGCCTTCTTTATGTTTCTCACGAAGTTGCCGTTGTCCTTCATCATCAGATACGCGTATGACATCACAAAATAAGTGTACGAGCTGTTGGGCTCGAGCCTTGCCGCCTGCTGGAGATACTGCAATGCCTGCTGGTAGTTCTTTCTTGCCAGAAGATCCTGCGCGGCCAGAATTATGCTGTTGGCTTCCTTGCCGAGAATATATGTTTTGTCCGGTTCGAATTTAAACACCTCGAAATACTCGATTGGCTCCTTGTTAACACTCGTGAATAACGGGTTCTGGTTCACGACTCTGTACCATTCCCTTATAAAAGCAAGATACGCAACGTTGTTTTTCTTCAGGTAGTCGGTCATGTAAACCGTATAATTCCTGTCGTAAATTTTACCTATCAGCTCCGGGGTTATGAGACCGGCAACATCAACAATTTTCCTGTCGCTGTAATATCCGATAGCGCCGACGTCGTGTGTGGCTATTATGTCTTCGGGTTTAGTGTTATCCCTTATCCATTCGGCGACGACAACCTGCCTGTCGTGAATGTAAGCGCACTGTTCCGCGTAATTTTTCGTGTTGGCTGCGTAGTTCGCAAACGAATATGCAATTGTAACTGCGGCAATAATCATCATGAACCCGTTCGCGGCATTTTTGCTCTTGAAGAAGCTGCCGATAATTTTCGAGAGCTCCCTGAAACCAAGGCCGGAAGAGAGTATAATGAACGGGATAGCCGGCATCATGTATCTTCCGAACCTGTGAGCGTAAGGCAGTTTGTACCAGTAAACAAAAATCAGCGCGAACACGAAGACAACGTATAATATATTAGGATTGTATTTTTTCTTGGTGATATCAAAAAGCATCTTAAGAACGGCGAAGATAAATCCCGCCGCAAGTATACCGTATGCTCCTGCCGTGAAATAACCCCATACTTCGAGTTTAAGGAATTCGCTCCTGCTTTTGAAATCGGGTCCGTAGTATGTGAGTTTCGCGGAATATGTATTCGGGAGCACAGAACCTGACAGAGCGTAATTCATTATGAAATAAACCAGGACGATGGCCCCGGAGATAACTCCTATTTTAATAAAATCGTTTTTTGTAAAAAGCTTTATGCTCTTGTCGTTCTTCGAGAAGAGGTGCGCGAAAACGTAATCGACGGCAAGCGCGCCCATAAACGTCACTCCGTCCGGACGCCCCCAGAGTATCAGGCCGAAGAAAACGGCGAACAGCACTGCGTTGCGCTGACGGTAGAAATATGCAGCCGCCAGCAGCTGGAATATGAACATTGTTGTTTCCATTCCCGAAACCGAAATGAAGGACATCCACTTGTCGGCTATGAAGATTGCCGTGAAAAGAAGCGCGAAATAATTTTCCTTCGGGAAGTCAAAACCCGAAAGTTTGTAGAAGTAAACGCCCGAAAGAATGAAGAAAAGTATCCCGAAGAAATAACTTATTATCATTTCGTTGTTCGAGATAAAAAACCCGAGAGCAACGAGAATAGTGTAGACGGGCGATGTCGAGCCTGCCGTTGCCATTTCATTCTTGAAGTAAGAGAAGCTGAAATACTTCGCGAGGTTCTTCGCGAAGGTAAGATGGATCCACGGATCGTCGAGCGGAAACGAGAAGTAGCCGTTAGCCGCCTTCGCGACCATCAGATAATAATACGCCAGCGCGAACGTTATCACCGATATCGCGGAGTATATAATGATTTTGTATTTCCTGTCCGGTTCAAAGGGCATCGAGAAATCGATGACTTCAGGCTGTTTCTTTGATTCGTGCGCCTTTTTTTTGCTCATCTGTAAAGTTATCCGAAAAAGTTATTAAATATGAATTTCCAAAATACTTATTTATACATGTAATTTCAATTTCGATTGAAAAGCGTTTTGCGGGAATATTTATGCCTAAAAGCGGGCATAAAAAAAGCTCCGGATTTGTTATCCCGGAGCTTTTAATTAAGTAAAGGGTAATTTGGGGACTCTTTAATAAATTATATATCTAACTAATTTATTGTCATTTTAAAAGAACTTTTTAAAAAACTTTTAATGAACTGTTGTGTGAATGTTTTCCTGATTTTTCCATCGATACCCTTTTCTCTCAATCGTTCGTAATTCATGTTTCAATTACCATGCCAATATTCATAAATGAAAAGCGAAATAATATACCCCCTCAAAACGCTGTGTTTTCAACAAAATGTTTAATACTATCGTATTTTTGCAGGATTATTTTCCCGAATTATTTTCTCATAATGAGAACAATTTTCTCAAATTGATACCGTATCTCCGAAAAATAGTATTGGGTAAGTAATTATATAGCGTACATACTATTATTGGATCAGGGCGTTTTCGGGGGTCAGTCTAAAGACTATCATAGAAATTTGCTTATTTATATCATATTTTGAATATTTTTGGAAAGCCTGGCAGAGCTTCGTCAACTTATGAGTTGCTTCCAAAAAAAGACTGAATTGCAAACCGACTTTAATATTTTTTAAATATTGAGTAAATAGAGAAATAATAACAAAATCATGAGCACAAGAAGAGGTTTTCTGAAAAGTACCGTCTTCGCGGCGGGGATTTTACCGTTTGTAAGCAAATTCAAATTACACGGTTTCAGGACCGGTAACGTTACGAAACCGCTGGTACTTTCCACGTGGAATTTCGGATTGCCGGCGAACAAGGAAGCCTGGAAAGTTCTTGAATCGGGCGGCAGGGCGCTCGATGCGGTCGAAACAGGTGTTCAGATTCCCGAAGGCGATCCGAACGTTACTTCCGTCGGTTACGGCGGACTGCCCGACAGGGACGGTCACGTGACTCTCGACGCCTGTATAATGGACGAGAACTTCAACTGCGGCTCGGTGGCTTTTCTCGAAGGCATTAAGCATCCGATATCTGTTGCCAGGCTCGTGATGGAAAAGACTCCGCATATAATGCTTGTCGGAGAAGGCGCTCAGCAGTTCGCGCTTCAGAACGGATTTAAGAAAGAAAACCTTCTTACACCTGAAGCTGAAAAGAAATGGAAAGACTGGGTTCAGAAAAACAATTACGTCCCATATGAAAAGACGAACCACGATACGATAGGAATGATAGCCATCGACAAATCCGGAAACCTTTCGGGCGCTGTTACCACGAGCGGTCTGAAATACAAGTACCACGGCAGGGTGGGCGATTCGCCGATAATCGGCGCGGCCCTCTACGTCAACAACGACGTCGGCGCGGCAACCGCAACGGGCGTCGGCGAAGAAGTAATAAGAATATGCGGAGCGCATACTATAGTAGAACTGATGGCAAACGGCTATTCGCCGCTCGACGCCTGCAAAGCCGCGGTAGAAAGAATAATAAAAATAAAAAAAGACAATTTAAAAGATACACAGGTCGGATTCCTCGCGCTCAACAAGAACGGGGAATACGGGGCATACGCGATACAGAACGATTTCGAGTACGCGGTTTTTTCCGAAACCGAAAATAACATTTTAAAAAAATCAGATTACAGTTTCAGATAAAAAATGAATGTCAGTTTAAAATTTATATGCAATAACGAATATGTCGAAACGGATATCAACCCGTCTGTAACGGTGCTTGATTTCCTTCGTCAGCACAAACACCTTACAGGAACGAAGGAAGGATGCAGGGAAGGCGACTGCGGAGCCTGTTC
>CAIKZJ010000001.1 GCA_903831845.1 uncultured Ignavibacteriota bacterium | reverse complement strand
GTTATCTTTAATGTTAATGACATCCTGCTCGGACAATCCGCAGAATACTGAAACATCATATTTGGTATATTCAAAGCCCGGACTTGTTGATTCTATCACCGGCACCTGTTCGACGTTCCTGATAAGGAATTTCATTCTGGATACGCTTGATTTCTCGGGGTATTCAAAGGCTTCCGTGCAAATGAATTCGTATGCCGACGGCGACCTCTCGGAAATCGGTTTGTATTACGTGAACTCCGATACAGCTGTGTTTGTATTCCGGGCAAACGGTACGGGAGAAATCAATTCGGGCGGGGAAAGGAATTTTTCAGTGCCTGATGGAAAGAAGAAATATTATCTGCGGATGAAATTATTTTCCAGCGTATGCACGGGGCAGTTGTTCAGTCTGCGCGTAAGGGATTTCTATCTGTACGGAAAAAAATAATATTATTTACTCTTAAGACTTTCCAGAACCTTTTGATAATCCGAATCAAGAAGCGATTTCTTCCCTGTAAAAACCGAGAAAAGTTTATCGAGATAAGGAAACGTCAGCAGTTTAAAAAGCAGGCCGTTAATTTTTTTGCCTGTGAACAGGTGAATATTCTTTCCGTTTGAATAAAAATTAAGACCGTATTTTTCAGCAAGAACCTGCAGTGATTTTTTCGAGTAAAGCGATACGTGCTGGCCGTGATCGGTCGCGTAATACCACCACTCGCCCGGTTTAGGATAACCGGAAGGCACCAGTTCAGTACTGAAAAGAATGTTGTCCGAATATTTCAACATTTCCTTTAATTCTTCGGCAGGTTCGGGAAGATGTTCAAAAACTTCATAAGCCGTCAGAAGCGTGTATCTTTTCTCCCCGGCGGCAAAGCCTTTAGCAAACAGGTTGTCGCAATACTTATCTGACCAGAAGAACCGGTAACCTGCGTCGCGCATCATCCTCACGAATACGCCGTAGCCCGCGCCGTAATCGATGTATTCGGAATCGCCGCCGAAGAAAAACCGCAGTACGTTTCTTGTCGGACTTACAAGCATCGCGTTTCTCTTAAGCAGTCCGATATCGCTGTAGTTTATCGCCTCGCTGTAGGCCTCATCGAGCCAGTACGGGTCTTCGGTCTGAACGAATCCGCAGTTCGCGCACTTATAGTATTTAATGGTGTGCTTAAAAAGAATCTTCGCTTCCGCGAACTGTTCCGCATTATTTTCGCATATCCTGCAAATCATATCATAAAAATACGAATATATTAACCCAAAAGAACCTAAAAATTTAATGAGAATTGCCCGTATGCTCAAAGTCAAAAACAGCCAGGGGTTCTCGTCCTTTCAACTCGTGCCCAAAGTCCTCTTTGGGCACGCGCAATATCTATATTAAAATTCTCACGGCGCTTTCAGGATTCGTTGCGTCAAACTTTATCAACGACAGTTCCGGGCCGTCATGCGCGGCGTTGAAGCAGATCGTTTTTCCGATTCTGTCTTTCCACTCTCCGGTTAACCGCGTCGATTCGTGTATATGCCCGTGCAGGGTTATCAAAGGATTTCGCGTCTCGATGAATTTTCTTATCGCTATGCTTCCCGCATAATTGTCGAGAGGAACGTGGTCGATTAATTTTCCGTCATTATCAAGGCGGTCGAGATTTGTTTTGTATGGCGGCGAATGAAAAAGTATTATTGTTTTTGACAAATCCTCATCGCCGAACAGCTTTTCGAGATCTTCTTTTATCGTAGAATATTTTATCTCATGTGGATTAATCCTGACCGAACGTTTTCCCTCTTCAGGAGAGACGCAGCCGGGATCTACATATCTTGACACATCGTATTTCTCCCAGTCTTTAAGAAGAAAAGGCGAAGGCGGAACGTAACTGTATCCGTAGATGTCAAATCCGTTTTTTGTAACTTTTCGAAGGTTAATGTATTTGTATAAACCGGTTTTTTCAAAGGCCGTTACCTTCTCTTCTTCAGCTTTGAAATCGTCGTTTCCGAGAATAAGATACACTTCTGGGCAGGATTCCGGCATCTTTTCTCTAAGCGTTTCCAGCTTTTTCAATAAATACTCTTTGAAAAAATCGTTATAAATATTGTGCACGCCCGACATATGAGCGAACGCAGGGAATAAATCTCCCCCTAGAAGAACCGTTTCGGGAGGTTCTTCATAAATATGATTAAATAGTTTATCGTATCTCGGTATATGTCCGTGTAAATCCGATACAAAAAAGCATTTCATGGAATTCGTATGAATTTATTATTAATTGCTCATCTGCAGCGGTTTGGCAGCGTCCGTCACTGCATTTATTTTTGCCGCCCAGCTTGTTTTCTTCGCGATGTCCGCGTCTGTAACATAATGAACATCGAGCAGTCCGCCGGTTCTGTAACCGGTTCTGACATAATTTATTTCGCTGAGGCAGAGACTCCATCCTTCAAGCCACAGCTTCAGTTCGTCAATTCTTTCATTGTATTGCCCGATATGAACTATAATGTCTATGTCGCTTCCCGGTCCTGCCGTGGCGTTCTTTGTGCTTCCGATAACATACATTCCCTTGATTCCGTAATGCAGCGGCTTGACCTGTTTTGCAATCTGTTCTGCCATTTTCAAACGCCACTTCCAGTGGTCGGCGGGCTTTGACTCCGTAACGCCGCTTACTTCGTAAT
The DNA here is from genome assembly GCA_903831845.1 of uncultured Ignavibacteriota bacterium. Classification (GTDB taxonomy): domain Bacteria; phylum Bacteroidota; class Ignavibacteria; order Tepidaquicellales; family Tepidaquicellaceae; genus CAIKZJ01. Next base: position 1,246 of record CAIKZJ010000001.1, on the reverse strand, counting down.
ATCTATCCGGAGTCAGGCTCGGCGCCGAGAAGAAAGCCACTGCCTCGTCAAAATCGGCGTTGACAAGGACTCTTAAAATCATTCCTTCTTTTATCTTCGGAACGTCGATAACCCTGACAACGTCGCCGAGTTTTACAAATTCAGGCACAAGTTCGCTGAAAATATTCTCTGACCTTTTAAGGAACAATTCGTTGAACACGCAGCCCTCGTCGTCTGGATAAAGAGGAAGATATCTTATCGACGCCTCAACAAGATCCTGGAAGAAATGAGTTCCGAAAGAAAGATCGGGAACGTAGTTTCCCTTCTTTCTTGCGACTTCTATCAGCATCGCAGTGTTGTTAATATCCGAATATGTAACATTCACACCGAGCTTTATATCACCGCGGCTTCCCCATCTTCCGGGTCCCAGTAAAATGAACTGCCTCTTTGGAAGAAGCTTGTTAAGTTTCCCGACTGCACGGCCGACATCGAGAAGTTCTTCTCTGCTTTCGAGTTCATAGTACTTCCCGGGATCTATGTAAACGATGTGGGTTATTTCGGGTACCTTTCCGTTCGATATGTACTTATTAGCCGAGAAAAGAACCCTCTCCGCAGGAATGTCCCGGGGTATCGGGTCCGGCGCCGTTTCGCGCGTCTTGCTTTGAGGCCTGCACTGCAGCATGTAAAAATCTTTTCCGTCGGATGCAAATTCAATATCTACAGGCGCGCCTGTTTTTTCCTGAAGGATTTTTAGAATGAGATTTACCCGTTTAATGAAATCGGTGTTTCTGACAAGACCTTCAAACGTAACGTAGACGTCGTTATGAAAATCATCGGGCACGAACCCTATCGGATTTACAAGATGGTTTTCAAGCGCGAGTGAAATAATATTATTGATTCCCGGATATGAGTCACCTATTTCCTCGAGAAGTTCGGATATATCTTTTGTCTGGAATTCGTTCTCATTCAGATTTATGACATCGATTTTCTGAGGAGAATACTTCAGTATGTCTTCGAATGTTATATTTACCCTCAAGTTCGGCTGTCCGGGTGCAATTAATACGGGATAGTCATCGCTTAGACGGTCGACCGCGCGCGTGCCGAGACCCGCTACCATTCTGATAAGTCCGTCTTCGCGTTTTATTCTCGGCGACCACCTGAATTCGTTGTTGCTGAAAGCCACTCCCGCGAAAGACGGAAAGAAATAATCTCCGGTTTTCTCGCCGACGACCTGCTGTATCATAATTCCCATCTCTTCGTGAAAATC